>DATCDE010000010.1 GCA_036510875.1 Actinomycetes bacterium | reverse complement strand
AGCTCGCCGTCGATCACCTGGGTCAGCTTGGCCTTGGCCTTGAGCCGGTCCTTCGACTCGGCCTTCGCCGTGCTGCGCTGCAGGGCCTTCACCGCCTTGCCGCCCATCTCGCCGCCCCACTGCCGCATGATGCCGTCGACGTCGAGCGACGCGTACCAGATGTCGAGGTTGCTCATGCCGGCGAACGTGCGCATCGCCCGGCGGTACGACTTCACCGTGCCGGTCACCAGCGCGGTGCACTGCTTGGCGTCGAACCCGCGGCTGCGCCCCGCGATCTCGAAGCTGGCGGCGAGGCGCTTGACGTCCCACTCGAACGGCCCGGGATGGGTCTCGTCGAAGTCGTTGATGTCGAAGACCAGTCGACGCTCCGGGGACGCGTAGATCCCGAAGTTGCTCAGGTGGGCGTCCCCGCACAGCTGCACCTGCAGCCCCGAGTCGGGCGTCCGCGCCAGGTCGGACGCCATCACCAGCGCCCCACCGCGATAGAAGGCGAACGGCGAAGCCAGCATCCGCCCGTACCGGATCGGCACCAGCTCGGGCACCCGCGACGCCGCCTGACCCTCCAACAGACCGATCGGGTCCGCTCGACCGCCGGTGACCACCTCCGCGTGCGACTCCAGCGGAGCTCGTTGACGAGCCGCCTTCCCGGCCGCCCGGCGGTCGGCGCGGTCCCGGTGGGTCACCTTGGGCGGCTGCTCCACCCGCGGGCGAGACGATTCGCCACTCAGATCAAGGACTTTCGTGCCGGCCGCATCCGTCATCGGGCTCGCCTCCGAAGGTGGCTGCGAAACGCAACCACTGGACCCTGGTCTACACCCGGTGGACCCTCGTCCGGTAGGTGCCCAGGCTCCGGCAAGCGCTGCTGCGCGCGCTCGTAGCCCTGTCGGGGGCCGGTCCCGGGACGCGCCGCGCGGGGTCGCCGACGCCGTTTCCGGCCGCCCCTCGCCAGGCTCGCCAACCGTGCAGGACAGCCAAGGGCCGTTCGGCCCAGAGCGACACCCTGCGCCGCGGGTGACCCGGCGGCGTGTCGTCGAGGCGGCGCCCCAGCCCCGCTGGTGCCTCCTACGGGGTATGCGATCGGGGTCTATGTTGGCCACAACTCCTCGGCCAGGAGAGTTGAGGGGGCCGCCTTCGACGGGGCGGGGCGCCATGGCGGGCACAGACCTGCCCGCCATGGGGAGGAGATAGCCGTGAAGGTTCTCGCCGAGTTCGGCTCGGGGCAGGTGTTCTGGTCGATGCTGTGGTTCTTCCTGTTCTTCATCTGGATCTGGCTGCTGATCACCGTGTTTGCGGACATCTTCCGCAGCCCCGACATGGGCGGCGGCGCCAAGGCGCTGTGGACGATCTTCGTCATCGTGCTGCCCTACCTGGGCGTGTTCGTCTACCTGATCGCCCGCGGCCACAAGATGCAGGAGCACGCTTCTAGGGGTCGAGCTGGGTCCGGCCCGTGGTGAATGCCGCTGCAGGCGGCGCGTACGGTCCGCACGAACGCCGGGAGGCAGCATGACAAGTGCAGAGGTGCGACGTGAGGCTCTCGCCAACGCCATCCGCGCCTGTCTGACCGGCGATGTCGGCCTGTGCGAGCGGGTGTTCACCGCGGACGTCGTCTGCTCGTCCCCCACGATGGCCGCCTCCTCGCGCGACGAGCTCGAGACCCTGCTGTCCAGCCGGGCGGACGCGTTGTCGAACATCGAGCTGTCGATCGACCGGCTGCTCGACCTCGAGGATGCGGTGGCCGCCGAGTGGCACGTGGCGGCCGCCCATGCTCGTCCGTTCGTGATCGCCGAGGACACCCGGCTTGTTGCGGACAGGGAGATGCTGGTGCTCACGGGGGCGACCTTCGCGGACTTCAGCGGGGTTCGGATCTCGGTGATCCGCCACTACTTCGACAGGGCGGCTCTACTTGAGCAGCTGCGAGCGGAGTGAGCTGTGGTGCGCCTGATGGGGGCTCAACGAGCTACTCGCCGGTGTCGGGCCCAGATCTCCCATGTCGGAGGCCACCACAGGCAAGAGCGGATTCGGCGATCTGCCAGGACGGCTGACGAAGTCCGCCTGCCCTGCGGCCCGCACGGTGCGTACAGACAACGATCCGCCGGAAGTGGTGTTTCCGTGCCCTGAGGGGCACCCACGCCGATTCGAGGAGGCGCAGGTCATGTGTCGTTGGCTGGCCTACTCCGGGGAGCCGCTGCGCGCCTCTGAGCTGGTGTTGCACGCCAAGCACTCGATCGTCGCTCAGTCGCTGGATTCTCCGTTGGGCGCCGAGACCGTCAACGGCGACGGGTTCGGCTTCGGCTGGTACCCGAAAGATCCGCAGGCAGGCAACGTCCCCAGGCTCTTCCGCAGTATCGAACCCGCCTGGAACGACCAGAACCTGCGCGAGCTCACCGAAGCGATCGAGTCCCCGCTGTTCTTCACTCACGTCCGGGCCGCGGCCGGCCCGCCGATCCAGCAGAGCAACTGCCACCCCTTCCGCTTCGAGAACTGGTTGTTCATGCACAACGGCGCCCTCGCCGACTTCAGCTCTGTCAAGCGCGATCTGACCTTCGCCGTCGACCCGTCCCTGTACCCCAACATCACAGGGACCACCGACTCCGAGGTCCTCTTCCACCTCGCGCTGAGCTTCGGCCTTCGGGAGGACCCCATCGCAGGTATGGCGAAGGCCATCCAGATGGTGGAGTCAGTCGGCCACCAGCACGGAGTGGACTTCCCCATGCAGGGGACAGTCGCCGCATCTGACGGGGCAACCCTGTGGGCCTTCAGGTACTCCTCGCAAGGTCGCACCCGCAGCCTGTTCCACTCCGTCGACATCGAAGCACTGCAACAGATGTACCCGGACGTCGAACGGCTACAGGTCTTCGGCCAACGCGCCCACGTCGTCGTCTCCGAGCCGCTGACCGACGTGCCCGGAGCGTTCATCGAGGTCCCCGAGTCCACGGTCGCCATACTCGACGAGTCCGGATACCACCACCGGCCATTCCGGCCCTCGCGAGGGTCCACCTCGACCTGATCGACCATCACACCGCGGCCGTCCAGGAGCTCACCCAACGGATCGAGGTGATGATGGAGCCGTTTCGCGGGTTCCACACCCTGATCTGCACCATCCCCGGGATCAGCACCCTGACCGCCGACGTCATCGTCGCCGAGACCGGCGCGGACATGACCCGGTTCCCCACCGCCAAACACCTGGCGTCGTGGGCCGGCACCACCCCAGGGACAACGAGTCGGCCGGCAAGGTGAAGTCGAGCAAGACCCGCCCGGGCAACCCCTACCTGCAAGGCGCGCTCGGGGCCGCGGCGATGGCGTGCTCGCAGAACCCCCGCACCTACCTCGGTGCCCGCTACCGACGCATCGCCACACGGCGGGGACCGCAAAAGGCCAACGTCGCGATCCAGCACTCGATGCTGACCGCGATCTGGCACATGGGCACCACCGGCACCCTCTACGACGACCCCGGCGGCGACTACTTCACCCGGCTGCACCCCGACCGCGCGAAGAACCGCGCCATCCACCAACTCGAGGCAATGGGCTACCGCATCACCCTCGAACACGCCAGCTGAACAAGACCGACCTCCGCCGCGAGGGAGGAATCTTCGCGTCAGGGCCTTGCGGCGCATTCCGCGCCACGAGCCGACACGGCCTGTATGGGAGTTCCAGTCCCCCCTCGGACACTTTGATGTGGGAAGCGTGCCACCTCGCGGTGCGCCGGGGCACCCGACTCCCTCGCCGCGGCCACCGTGCTGTCCCACCCCCACGCCCCGGCCGAGCCGGATGGGCGGCGCGGCGCACCGACACCAGGGCCGCCTGCCGGCCCGGGAGGCTGTCGCAGACAGGCCCGGCCAGACCTTCCGGGCGCACGTGCGCCCCGGGATGCTGCAGCTGACCCCGGCCGACCCGAGTGAACTTGGACACCGGCTCGGATCAGCCGATCTCGATGAGCGGCTGGCAGGGCATGCGCGATGTCCGCGTCCCACATCCTCAGATGCCGCAGTCGTTGCCGTCGCTCACGCCGCGACTGGTGGGCGACCTGCGCGGCGGCGATCGGCGCAACGGTCAGGCGATCGCAGCCTTCACCAGCGCGACGACCCTCTTCTCCACCCCGGGGCTCCACTCGTGGAGCGCGTACGACACCGGCCACATATCCCCGTCGTCGAGGTTCGCCGCCTCCTGGAAGCCCAGGGTCGAATACCGGTACTTGAACTTGCCCGCATCCTGGAAGAAGACGACGACCTTGCCGTCCGCGTTCGCGTAAGCGGGCATCCCGTACCAGGTCTTCGGCGACAGCTCGGGGGCGGTCGCGGTCACCGTCACATGCACGCGCTCGGCGAGCGCACGATCCTCCGGCGCCATCGCCGCGATACTGTCGAGAACCGCCTGCAGGCCGTCCGCCCTCTTGGCGCCCTTCCTGCCCTCGGCGCGCAGCTCGGCGGCGCGCTCCTTCATCGCGGCGCGCTCCTCGGCGCTGAAGCCATCCGGCTCGGCCTTGGCATTCTTCCCGGGCATTTGCGGGCTTCCCTTCTCGATGCTCCGAGGCTCGGCGTCATGTCGGCCCTCCGTCGACAGGCTAGGCCCGACCACACCGTGGCGCTTCCCCATTCCTGATCGGATCGGGGGCCCCGCCGAGGCGCTCGAGCAGCGGCCTGCTTCACCTACGCAACGTCCGACTCTGCCCGCGAAGCAGATACCCGCGACGTGCTGTTCCAGCGCGGGTGATCTTTGAGTGCCGACCGGCTGGGACCGGATCGTCGGCCGGGAGTACCGCGACGGACCCGTCCTCTGCGCCCACGCGGGCGACCGGACTTGACGTCTGCGCAGCTATTCAGATGATTGTCCTATGGTGAAGGACATCGTCGGGCTCGACGCGTGCGTCACCGCCTGCGTGCACCCGGAGAAGGTCGAGCTGGTGCAGGCGAACGCGCTGGGTGAGCCCGACCTGGATCGGGTGGCGGCGATGTTCAAGCTGCTCGGCGACCCCACCCGGGCGAAGATGCTGTACGCGCTGCTCGAGGCAGGTGAGCTGTGCGTGTGCGACCTGGCCGCCGCGACCGGGGTGGCCGAGTCGACCGTATCCCAGGCGCTACGGCTGCTGCGTGTCTCCGACGTCGTGGCCGGCCGCCGCGAGGGGCGCATGGTGTTCTACCGGCTCGCCGACGCGCACGTCCGGATGCTGCTCGACCTGTCTCGCGAGCACGTCAACCACGAGGAGCGTCCAGCGGCAGCAGGGCCGCGCCGGTGAGCGGCGGCCACGGCCACGGCACCGCCACCGGCCATGCGGGGGCCCGCTACCAGTGGCGGCTGGCCGTCTCGCTCACGCTCGTCGCGGGGTTCTTCGCGGTCGAGCTGATCGTTGGCCTGCTGTCCGGCTCGCTGGCCGTGCTCTCCGACGCCGGGCACCTGGCCGCCGACGTCGTCACCTTGGGTGCGGCCCTGGCGGCCACGCGCATCGCGACCCGCAAGGACACCACCGGACGGCGGACGTTCGGTTCGTACCGCGCCGAGGTCTTTGCCTCCGGCCTGGCCGTGCTCGTCATGGCCGGGGTGTCGGTCTACATCGCGGTGGAGGCGATCAACCGGATCGGCACGCATCCCGAGGTGTCCGGCACCCCGATGCTCGTTGTCGGCGCGGTCGGATTGGCCATCAACGTGATGGGCATCCTGCTGCTACGCGGCGGCTCTGCCGAGAGCCTGAACGTCAAAGGCGCCTACCTGGAGGCCGTCGCCGACGCTGCGGGCTCCCTCGGCGTCCTGGCCGCAGGCGTCCTGGTCAGCCTGACCGGCCAGGGCTGGTGGGACACCGTGGTCGCGCTGGCCATCGGTGTGTTCGTCATGGCCCGGGCGATCATGCTCGGTCGTGAAGTGATCGCCGTTCTCGGCCAGCACGCACCCGCGGGCATGGACCCGAACGAGATCACCGCGGCGCTCGCCGCCGTGCCCGGCGTCCAGCAGGTCCACGACCTGCACCTGTGGACCCTGACCTCAGGCATGCACGTCGCTTCTGCGCACCTCGTCACCGCGAACGACGCACAGACCCACAGCGTCCTGGACTTCGCCCGGCAGACCCTGGCCGACCGGTTCGCTCTGACCCACGCCACGCTGCAGGTCGAACCAGCCAGCCACACCGGCTGCGAGGAGATCACCTGGTGAGGACGGCGCGGCTGAGCGTGCCCGGCCAACCGTTCGAAGGCGAGACCAGGCCGATCTTCTGCCCTCCTCCTGCGGACGAAGGCGGTAGCGTCCGAGGCGACGGCGAGGCGTGGTGTCGCGCGTCGGCGGCGCCTCCGCCTGGGGCGTCCTGCAGAGCCGGAGGTTCGCAGTGAGCGACGCGCAAGAGCAGCCGCCCGGGGCGTCGGCTGGGTCCCCTGCCGAGGCGGCGGTCGACCCGGGCGTCCTGATGCGCACCCGCCAATACCGCCGGCTGCTGGTCGTGTCGGCGGTCGTTGGGGTCGTCGTCTCGGTGGCGTCGTGGGGCTTCTTGGAGGTCACCCACTGGCTGCAGCAGTGGGTCTACGCCGACCTTCCGCACGGCTTGGGCTTGGACCCGGCGCCGTGGTGGTGGCCGCTGCCTGTGCTCGCGCTGGCCGGTGTGGTGATCGCTTTCGCGGTCGTGCGGCTGCCCGGGCATGGCGGTCATGACCCTTCCAAGGGCCTGGCGAGCGGACCGCCGATCACCCCGGCCCAGGTCCCCGGCGTGGTGCTGGCCGCGGTGGCGACGATCGGGCTGGGTCTGGTGCTGGGCCCGGAGGCTCCGCTGCTGGCCATGGGCACCGGAGTCGCGCTGTTCCTGGTCGACCGGGGCCGGCGACCGGTGCCCGACCAGGCGAGGATGGTGATCGGGGCGGCGGGCAGCTTCGCCGCCCTGGCGACGATCTTCGGCTCGCCCATCGTCGGTGCGGTCATCATCGTCGAGGCCGCCGGGCTCGGCGGTGCGACCCTGCCGGTGATCCTGCTGCCCGGGCTGATCGCGGCAGGGATCGGGTCCCTGACCTTCGTCGGGATCGGTTCGCTCACCGGGCTGAGCTCGAGCGCCTACGCGCTGCCGCCGTTGAAGCTGCCCGCCTACCCGACGCCCCGGCTCACCGACTTCCTGTGGACGATCTTGCTCGCGCTCGTGGCCGCGGTGGTCGTATTCCTCATCATGGAGCTGGGCCACCGAACCCGTGACGTGGTGGCCAGGCGACCGTTCCTCCTTCACCCGGCCGCGGCGGTAGTGGTGGGCCTGCTGGCCATCGCCTTCGCCGAGGTGACCGGACAGAGCTCTGGAGCGGTGCTGTTCTCCGGACAGGAGGAGATGTCCGCAACGGTGCAGGCCGCCGCCACGGTGTCCATGGGCGCCCTGGCCCTGCTGCTGGTGGCGAAGGCCCTGGCCTGGGGCGTCTCGATGGGGTCGGCCCGCGGCGGCCCGGCCTTCCCGGCCATGTTCCTCGGCCTGGTGGGCGGCCTGCTCGCCTCGCACCTGCCCGGCTTCGCCGAGACCCCGGCCATCGCCGCCCTCGTCGCAGCCGCCGTCGTCGTCGTTCTCCGCCTCCCGCTGTCTGCGATCATCCTCGCGCTGCTGATCACCCAGGCTGGAGCCGGTGTCGCGCCGCTGGTCATCGTGGCCGTCGCCGTGGCCTACCTGGCGACGCTGGGCCTGTCGGGCCACCTTGAGCGCGCCGGTCCGGTGTAGCGGGTGGCTGCGGGAGGCCGTGGCACTCGGACCATGAGCGACCAGTCGTACACGTGCACGGGTCGTCCGGCTTCCGCCTGGCATCGCCGGCGGCATACCACTCCCGCAGCCCGACGGCATCGCGTCCGCGCCGCAGGAGACCGGCCATGACGCGCATCGGCTCGTCGACGTGCCGGAAGAAGGCCTGGTAGCTGGGGCACAGGTAGTGCAACCCGGGTTCGCCGTCCGGCGTGTGCAGGAAGCGGTCCTTGGGGCAGCCACCGTTGCAGGCGAACCGGACGTCGCAGGCGCGGCAGTACGCCGGCAGCGTGTCGGCCTTCGACTGTCCGAAGGCTCGCTGCTGCGGGGAGTCGACGAGCTGCAGCAGTGTGCGCCCCTCGACGATGTTGCCGAGCCGGTACCGGGGCTCGACGTAGTGGTCGCAGGAGTAGAGGTCGCCGTTGTGCTCGAGGGCCACGGCGTTACCGCAGGTCTGCGCGTGGACGCACAGGCCGACCTGGTGCATGCCCATCCAGTGGGCCAGCGCGGTGTCGAACATGGAGACGAAGACGTCGCCGACGTCGTGGCGGGCCCACTCCTCGAAGACGTCGATGAGGAACTGTCCGTACTGACCGGCGCCGACGGTGCGATGGGTGACGAGGTCGCCCTCCTGGCGGTAGAGAGGACGGGCACCCGGTCGGTGTCCCCAGCCTGACTCTGCCAGCGGCAGTAGCTCGGGGGTCACCCGCTCGACGATGGGGATGAGCTGGACGAACGTGGCGCCGAGCTCGTCGCGCAGGAAGGTGTAGACCTCGCGGCCGTGGTCCCCGTTGGCAGCGTTGACCGTCGTGAGGGCGTTCCAGTCGACGCCGTGCCGCTTGAGCGCGTCCAGCCCGCGCAGGACGCGGTCGTAGGTCGGCTTGCCGCCCTTGTCGACGCGGTACGCGTCGTGCATTTCCCGCGGCCCGTCGATCGACACGCCGACCAGGAAGTCGTTGGCACGGAGGAACTCGGCCCATTCGTCGTCGATGAGGGTCGCGTTGGTCTGCACGGTGTTGAGGATGCGCTGCCCGGCCGGTGCGTACTGCCGCTCGAGCTCGAGGCTGCGACGGAAGAAGTCGAGGCCCATGAGGGTGGGCTCACCGCCCTGGAACGCGACGACGATCTCGTCGAGGCCGCGCTGCGCGGCGAGCAGCTGGCGGACGTACGCCTCGTGGACCGCCGCATCCATGCGGAACCCACTGCCCGGGTAGAGCTCCTCCTTGGACAGGAAGAAGCAGTACTCGCAGTCCAGGTTGCAGATGGCGCCGGTCGGCTTGGACATGACGTGGAACGCGTGAGGGACCGCGCCGGTGGTCACAGCGCGGCCCCTCTCGTCGTCGGCGTTGTCACACGGCGATTCTGCCCGACTCAGTCGAGGATGAACCAGCCTTGGACCTGGGCCTCGTGCTCGACGTAGCGCTCGCCGGAGACGTCGACGACGACCTTGTCGATCGTGCCCCCGGTGAAGGTGAAGGGAGCGGCGTACGCCGACGTCACGGGAGAGGCGTCGTCACGACCCACGCAGAGCCCATCGCCGACCGCGCAGAACAGCCCGGGCTGTGTCACGATCTCGCCGCTGCCCACGACGTCGTCGTCGACGTACAGCGTGAGGGTGCCGCGGGCTCCCGGCATGGCGGGGTCCTGACTGCGGCCAGCGGCAGCGAACTCGGCGGTGACCACGTGGGGCCCTGGCTCGAGATCCCGGTCCGCCGTGATCGTTTGGAGGTAGGTCCCCACCCAGTTGAAGGCGTAGGTGAGCTTCCGGTCCTGGACGTAGAGGCTGTGTCCACCCACCACGCCGCCGTGGGCGAAGATCACCCCCTCGACGTCCGCGGAGTCGACCGCCACGCCTGCGGCGATGGTGTACGACCGACCGCTGATCGACACGGCGGACTGCTCGGGCACCGACGCGCAGTCGGGGTAGTAGATGTACCTGTCGCGCTCCGGCGCGCCGCTGGGTCGTTCGGCGAGGGTCTGCTCGAGAGCCGTGCGGTCGTCGAGCGGAAGCCCGTTGTACTGGGCGGCGAGCTCGAACCAGCGTGCCTTCATCCGCTCGAGCCGCTCGGGCTCCTGGTCGGCCACGTTCCTGGACTGCGAGCGGTCGACCTCGATGTGGTACAGCTCCCAGACATCCAGGTCGAACTTGCCCCACCCGGAGAGCGGCGGGTGCAGCGTGCAGGCGAGCCAGCCGTCCTCGTAGAGCGCCCGCTGCCCCAGCATCGCGTAGAACTGGGTGCGCTTGCCGGGTGCGTCCGGGTCGGTCAACGACGCGGCGAAGCTCTCGCCCTCGATCGGGCGCTGCTCGAACCCGTTGAGCGTCTCCGGCGGGATGACGCCGATCAGGTCGTAGATCGTCGGGACCACGTCGACGGCGTGCACGTACTGCGGTCGAGGCGTCGCCGACGGGGCGATCTTCGCCGGCCAGGCGACGAGCGCCATGTCCGCGATGCCGCCCTCGTAGCCCGCCCACCGCTTCCAGTACGGGAACGGCGTGTCGAAGGCCCACGCCCACCCGGTGTTGTAGTGGTTGTAGGACGTCGGAGCGCCCAGCTCATCGATGTGCTCGAGCGTCAGCTCGGTCGGGGTGGGCACTCCGTTGAAGAACCGCCACTCGTTGAACGTGCCGTTGGGTCCGCCCTCGCCACTCGCCCCGTTGTCCGAGACCACGACGATGATCGTGTTGTCGAGCTCACCGGACGCCTGCAGGAAGTCGACCACGCGACCCACCTGGTCGTCGGTGTACTCGACGTAGCCGGCGAAGACCTCGGCCATGCGCACGAACAGCCGCTTCTCGTCCGCGGTGAGCGAGTCCCAGGGCCTGACCGTGTCGAGCAGCGGCCACGGCTGGCCGTCCGGACCGGTTGCGGCCGGCTCGCCGTGCGGGTTGATGCCCGAGAGCTCGGTGTCCTGGGGCAGCAGCCCGAGCTGCTTCTGCCGGGCAAGGATGCCGTCCCGGATGGCCTCGTAGCCGTTGTCGAAGACACCCTTGTACTTGTCTGCCCACTCCTGGAACACGTGGTGCGGCGCGTGCGCGGCGTCCAGCGAGAAGTACAGGAAGAACGGCTTGTCCGGGTCGACGACCTTCGCGTCGCGGATGAACTGGATCGCCTTGTCCGACAGGTCCTTGGCGATGTGGTAGCCCTCTTCCGGCGTCGCCGGCGGCTCAGTCGGGTGGTTGTCGTGGATCAGGTCCGGGTACCAGCAGCTCGACTCGCCGCCCAGGAATCCGTAGAACCGCTCGAAACCGCGCCCCAGCGGCCAGCGCTTCTTCCACGCCGCCATCCCGGTCTCCTCACCCGGGGTGAGGTGCCACTTGCCGACGCAGTAGGTGTTGTAGCCGTTCTCGACGAGGACCTCGGAGATGAACCCGTTCTCGAACGGGATGCGCGTCGAGATCCCCGGGAACCCCGAGCTGAACTCCGCGATCGTCGCCATCCCGTTGGACGTCGCGTTGCGACCGGTCAGCAACGACGCGCGCGTGGGCGAGCACAGTGCCGTGGTGTGGAAGTTGGAGTAGCGGACCCCCAGGTCGGCGATCCGACTCATCGTCGGCGTGCGCACCGGGCCGCCGAAGCAGTCCATCGTCCCGTAGCCGACGTCGTCCCAGACGACGAAGAGCACGTTCGGGGCGCCCTTCGGCGCCTTCGGCGCCAGGAACGGCTCCCAGTCCGGGACCGAGTTACGAATGTCCAGCTCGACCTTGCCCGCGAACTCGGCTGCCACGTCCATCGCCTCCGTGTGATCCGATTGGGTCCCACCCTGGCGTCGGCCAGCGCACGTCGGATCACCCGCTCAGGATGACACCCTGCGCTCGGCCCGCTCCCGCGCCACCACGTCATCCCGAGCGGGTGATGCGGTCGCCTCCGGCTGAGACGAGGCTGGGGTCGAATCGGATCGGCTGGAGACCGGCGACGACAGGCCAGTCCACTGGCGTGCCGAGACGTGGGGCTACCCAGGCACCCACCGAGAAGGGGAGATGCGCATGACCGTCAACATTGACGAGCTCGGCCCGGTCGACTGGATCGTGGTGGAGTTCCCGGGCAGCAAGTTCAACGGTGAGATCGCCCCGGTCCTGAAGGACTACGTCGACCGCGGGCTGATCCGGATCCTGGACCTGCTGATCCTCAAGAAGGACGCCGACGGCGCCTTCGAGGCGTTCGAGACCTCCGACCTCGACGACAGCGAGATCGGCGACCTGCGCG
>DATCDE010000009.1 GCA_036510875.1 Actinomycetes bacterium | reverse complement strand
CGGACCTTCGGCCCTGTCCTCGCAGCGTGCGCTTACCGAACGATTGACCCGTCAACCAATTTCCCCGCCGTGCGGGCTGCACCTGGGAGTAACCATGAGTCGCAAGCGCCTCGACCTCGTCCTTTCCATCACCGGGCTGGTGATGGCCGTCGTGCTGGCCATCGCCGGCGCGTTGCTGATGTGGGGCGGCCACTTCGCCAAGAACACCGTGCACGACCAGCTCGTCGCCCAGAAGATCTCCTTCGGCGCGGCGTCCACCCTGCCGGCCAACCTGCAAAGCTACGCCGGTCAGCAGGTCACCAACGGCCAGCAGGCCAAGGCCTACAGCGACCTGATCGCCGAGCACCTGACCAAGGTCGCCGGTGGCAAGACCTACTCCGAGGTCAGCTCCGAGTGGATTGCCGGTGGCAGCAAGGACGCCGCGCTGGCCGCCCAGCGCACCACGCTGTTCATGGGTGAGACCCTGCGTGGGCTGTTGCTCAACGCCTACGCCTTCTCCATCTTCGGCCAGATCGCCACCATCGCCGCCTGGGTATCCTTCGCGGCCGCCGCGCTCCTGCTCGTGCTCGGCATCCTCGGCCTGGCCCACCAGCGCAAGACCCCCGCCGAGGCCGTCGTCCTCGCCCCGGAGCGCGAGATGGTGACCGCCTGACCCCAGGCCGCTGACCGGGAGCCCCGCCCTGGACCTCCCCTGCGGGAGGGACCAGCGGGGCTCCCCGGTTTGCCGCCCGCTGCCCATCGCAGCACCGGCAGCCCCGTACAGCTGCCCAACAGACCCGGAGCCCCGCCGAACCTCCCAGGTGCCGGCGGGGCTCCGACCGTCCCAGGCCTCCCAGGCCGTTGTCCGGCGGCGAGGCGAGAACGACCGACGCGGCCGCCAGTCGAGGGCGGTCGGTCACCGCTCCACCAGGATCCGTCTAACCCGCATGCGTCCCGGGTCGGGCGGCGCGGCGGCCACGAAGCAGGTGACGGCAGGGAATCGAACCGGTTTCCGGGGCCCCACAATCGACCGCTGCCACGAGCGGTTCGTTGGCCGACAGCCCTCGGGTGTGGATGGCGTCCGCGGCACAGGCCTGGTCACCCGGGTCGGATTTCCGGTTGAGCTCCCTGATGCCGGCCCGATCCTCACATGCTGAGCGTCGGAGCTGGGGTGACAACTGCTTGGCTGGGGCGCCGAAGCCGGCCCGCGCGGATGCGGTTCATCCAGCCGCGGCGGGCGGCCACGGACGGCGCGGTTCTTTCTCGCGCTCCTTTTCGACTCGCAGACCTGCCTGCGTCCGGACAGTCAGCGGCGGCCCCGGATCCCATCCGGGGGGCGACGCTGTGAGCTCAACGGGCTGACAAGGCCCTGTAGCTTTGGCTCTGTCCCTCAGAGGTAGTACTGGAGATTCCTGGAGTCGTCGGTGGTGGTCAGCGCGCGCGAGTCCTGATCCGCAACGCCGGCGGGGTGGTCACCGCCGATGAGATCCGCTCCCTGGCGATCAGCCAACGCCTGCCTCCCCGTCGGCCAGCCCGAGGATGGCGTAAACGTTCAGCCGGGCATCCATGCAGGCCACCAGCGAGTACCAAGATCCCCATGGCACGGGTGGGCAGGGCGGTTTCAGCGTCGCGGTCAACCCGGCGCCGGGGCCGGAGCAGCGCCCGAGGCTGTTGCGTGGCGCTGCCCCGAGGGTCCGCTCCGCGCGGTTCAGTGCTCTCCTCACGGTGGGCACGAGTCGGGTGCGACCGCCGTCGTGATGGTTCCCACCCGGGCAGCTGCGGCGTCAGGTCGTGGCCCGCAGTACCGGGTCGCCAGAGGCGGTGCGCACTTCCAGGCCGGAGATGTCGGCCGGCTGGAGCGCGGTCGCGGCTGACACGACGGATTCCTGCCCGGGGACGGCGTTCCAGGTGGCCACCTGCTCGACCCGTCCGGTGCGGTCCCTCACGACGAGCGCATAGCTGCCCGCGGCCGCCCCGTACCGGTCGCCGGCGGCGTAGGTGCAGCGCAGCACGATGCGGGTACCCCAGGCCACCGGCTGTAGCTGCGCGCTCGCGCGGATCGGCGTGGCGGCCACCGGCGCCAGCGTCAGTGCCGGCGCGGTCACAGTCGGCGGGGTCGACGTGGAGGACGGGGATGGCGTTCGCATCGCACCCAGCGTGCCGAGGGCGAGGACGGCGACGACCGCGGCCGCGGCGGCGACCCCACCGGCCAACGCCCACCGGTGTCGCCGTCGCGACGTCCGCTGGACCTCGACCAGCAGCGTCGGCAGGAGCGTCGGCGGCGGCTCGTCCACGACCTCTGAACCCAGCTCGGGCAGCAGGTCCGGCGGTACCCGGGCCAGCAGTCCCGGCAGCCCGGCCAAGTCCGCCACTGCCTCACTGCAGGTGGCACAGGTGCGCAGGTGATCGACGTACTCCTGGCGCTCCTCGGGCGCCAGCGCGCCGAGCAGGTACACCGCATCGTGGCGAGCGAACCGGTCGGGCCCTTGGTCGTTCACTGGTCCACACCCATCTCGTCTAGGACCAGCCGCAAAGCGCGCAGCGCGTAGTGCGTGCGCGACTTCACGGTGCCCTCCGGGATGCCCAGCTGGGCGGCCGCCTCGGCGACCGACCGTCCCTCATAGAAGCATTCCACGAGGACCTGCCGGTGGTCGGTCGAGAGCCGGGCCAGGGCATCGGCGACCAGCCACGCCTGCAGCATTCGGTCCGTGTCGTCGCCGGTCGCCGGCTCGGGCGGGTCGGCGACGGTCACTTCCCGCTGGGCCCGGCTGGACCGCCACCCGTCGATGACCAGGTGCCGGGCCACGGTGAACAGCCAGGCGCGGGTGGCACCGTGCGTCCCGTCGAGGATCCCGGGGGAGCGCCATGCCCGCAGCAGCGTTTCCTGGACGACGTCCTCGGCCCGGGACCGGTCCCCGGTCAGCCGGAGCGTGAACGACCACAGCGCCGGCGCGTGCTCGTCGTTCAGGGCGCGCATCAGGTCGACCTGGCTGGCGGCCACGTCACCTCCTTCCCCCCTACAACGGGCGGGGACACTGACCGGTTCAGTGGGGTCACCACCGAGGTGAACCCACCGCGGCCGGCAGCCGTCGTGCAGGCAACACCCTGGACGAGGGTCACCCATTGGGAGGTTCTCATGGCAGTCCTTCGACGCACCGGGATCGCCGCGGCCGCCGTCGCCGCCGTGGCCTTGCTGGCCCCGGCCCTAACGGCGTCCGCCCACGACCGGAACGACCAGGAGCGGCCGACCCAAGCCGGCAGCCACCCGCTGACCTGCGACTTCCACGCACAGATGCACGGGACTCTGACCGTCGCCGGCTGACACGACCCGGCCTGGCTTGCGCGGGGTGCGACCGATCCGGACTAACGATGTAACCCGGAGCTGCGTGCCCGGGGGTGCTCAACGACATCCGTCGGTTTCGACCCGGCCCCCGCGACGACGAGGAGCACCGCCGCGACGGTGGCTGCGGCCTGGGCGATCGCCGTCCAGCTCTTCTTGGCGTACCACAGCGGTTCGTACATGTCGGGGAACGGGCCGAGGTGACCGACGTCGACATACCGGTAGGCCAACAGGGCGGCCAGCCCCCCGCCGGCCACGACGGCGGCGAACGCGGCCGTCAGACGTCCCGGTCGCCACAGCACAAGTAAGGCCGCGACGACCGCGGCGACGGCCTCGACCCGGAACAGCTGGCCCTGGCTCACCGTGGCCCGCACAGCGTCATAGGTGTTGGCCAGCGACCAGTGCACGTACGCGTCCACGGCCAGGCCGATCACGGTGACGACCACCAGTGTCCTGCGGGTGAGGTTCATCGATGCCTCCCTGACGGCCTCACATCAGCGCGTCGCAGGTCGGTGCGTGGGTGGGTCGGTGATCACGCAGGCGTTCTTGTCGCCGACACCGCTGACCAGTCCCGTGGGGGCGCCGACGTGGACCGATGACCTCGTCGACGAAACGGTGACCAACGGTGCAGCGGGTCGTCTCATGAGGTCTCCAGTCGCACTGGCCAGGCCGGCGTCACGCCGACCTATCCCGATAACGCCCTCGCGGGCTGCTCGGTTCAGTGCCGCTGGATCGGATCTGCCGCCGTCCGGGCCGTCGGGTCTTAAGGTCCCGCCGTCCAGGCGCCCCAGGGTCGACCTTTCAGTACGAGTCGTCCACGAAGCGCCCCGCCGCCGGGGGAGGGCTCCTGACGGCGGGGCGCAGGCGCGTGCAGATCAGGATGCCGCCGATGACGCCGCGAAGGGAGGTGCGTCGCACGCCAGCGCCGGACCGCCGGACAGGCGCGGACCACCGGCCTGAGTCGCCCTGGTGAACCGCCGAGCCAGTGGCCTCGTTGAGCAGGCATGAGACTCCGTCGATCGTCCGTCCGTTTCGCCGTGGCTGCCGCAGGCTTAGCGTTGTGTGCGGGGTGTTCGAGCGCGACGTCGGGCGCGACGCCATCCACACCGACCGTCGCGCCGCCGTCCGCATCGCCGGTCACGAGCACGGGCGGTTCCCCGGCCGCCGCCAGTGCTCCGACGATGACGATCTCCGGGTTCGCCTTCTCGGCGCTGACGGTCAAACCCGGAGCCCTGGTCACGGTGTCGAACCAGGACTCGGTGTCGCACACGGTGCACATCCAGGGCACCGCCGTCGACGTGACCGTCCCACCGGGTGGGCAGGCCACCTTCACCGCACCGGCCAAGGCCGGCGCCTACCCACTGACCTGCGACTTCCACGCGCACATGCACGGGTCCTTGACCGTCGCCGGCTGAGGATGCGCACCGGTCGTCCGGCCCAGCTACGCGACCCGGCGGCCTGCTTCTAATCCGCGGGTCGCAGGTTCAAGTCCTGCCAGGGGGACTCAACTGACCTGCGGCGATGCCCGGACCGCCCCCAACCTGATCGGCGCTGTCGATCGAATTGGGTTCTTCTTGGGTTCGGCGGTTGTGGCGGCAGGGCGTGTCCGCGATCGCCCTGCGTGGCGCCTTGGACCTGATCGCGCAGGCGGGCGGCGGGGTCGTCGAGGCGTACCCGCAGGCACCGACGGCGAGCAGGTTACCGCCTCCTTCCTCTACAACGGCACCCACAGCGCCCGCGCAGCGCAGTGCAGGTTGCTGCGGACACCCACGTGCCCGAAGGCCCGTACCAAGCCGAAGCCGGGCGTCGTCACCCAGGCTGACGGCGAGTTCGAGCGGACCCTGCTCGCTTGGCAGCGGCCCGTCCATGGCGGTGATCCCTGGCAGGCGCTCGTGCAGTACCACCGTGGCGTCGGGTTGCAGCACTACCAGTGGGTGACGCCGGCGAGGTGCGGCCAAGGTGGTGTCCAGCGGGAGCCCGGTACTGGCCTACGCCTGGGCTGGGCACCGTCTAGGGCGTGTCTGATGGTTCATCGCAGCCAGAACAGCACGATGGCGGCGAGGACGATGCCGGCCCTGTAGTTGCGGG
>DATCDE010000008.1 GCA_036510875.1 Actinomycetes bacterium | reverse complement strand
GAGGAGATCATCGGCTTCAGGGGTCGGTGACGCTCTGGCGCCCGCGCACGGGGGCCTCTTGAGACTCGACCTGGCGCCGCGTTTGGAAGCGAGCGCGTCCTTCGGCGGTCGCCAGGGGTCTTGGGCTGCGGCGTGAACGGTGACTCGCTGTTCACGGGGGGCAGGCGCAGAGTCGTCGGCTTGCATGGTTTCCCCGGGCCGGTCCATCGGCTGGCCTCCGCTGCCACTGGGAGGGGCAGGTGCGTGGCAGCACCGGGGGTGCTGCTCGGTGAATGCGCTGGCTGGGATGTCCCGGGGCGTATGCCGTCCTTGAGCGGCGACTACGGTGTGGCGCCCTCATGAAGATCAAGCCTGCGGCATTCCGGGTCGAACCGGGGGCGAGATGGACCTGACCCGTCGGCCCACGATCGGTGAGCCGATCTGCGACTCGAAGAAAGAGTACAAGAAGCGGTTGAGAGCCCACGTCGCCAAGCCGAGCTCGCTGCAGCGACCGCACTACGCATCCGACCACCGCGCACTGCTGGTCATCTTTCAGGGCATGGACGCCGCCGGCAAGGACGGCGCGATCCGCCACGTCATGTCCGGGGTGAGCCCGCAAGGCTGTCAGGTGTTCAGCTTCAAACAGCCCACCGCCGAGGAGCTCCGGCACGACTTCGTCTGGCGCACCACAAGCAGCCTGCCCGAACGCGGCCGGATCGGGATCTTCAACCGCTCGTACTACGAGGACGTCCTGGTCCCTCGCGTGTAACCAAAGATCCTGCACGGTCACGGGCTGCCCGATGACCTCATCGACGAGAAGACCTTCTGGACGCAGCGATTCCGTTCGATCCGCGACCTCGAGGAACACCTGCACCGCAAAGGCACCCAGATCGTGAAGATCTTCCTGCACCTGTCCAAGGACGAGCAGGCGAAGCGGTTCCGGGCGCCCATCGACGCACCGGACAAGAACTGGAAGTTCAGCCTCGCCGACATCCACGAAAGGTCCTACTGGGACACCTACCAGGATGTCTACGGCGACTGACTGAGCGCGACCAGCTCGCAACACGCCCCCTGGTACATCGTGCCCGCCGACAACAAGCGCGACGCCCGACTGATCGTCTCTCAGATCGTTCTGGACACCCTGGCCAACCTCAAAACGGCCTACCCCAAGACGACGGCCCAACGTCACCGGGAGCTGGAGTCCTTCCGGAGCCAACTCTGATTGGCGACCTGGGCGGCACGACATAGAACCTCTCGGGGCAGGCCAAGAGGAGCAGGTAGTGGCCTTGTGGGTGGCGAACAGTTTCGTCGTCGTACACGCCGACACTTGAGTCCATCGCAATTGCGATCACCCCAGTTCACCCAAGAAGGCGACACCGCGCCACCAGGGCCAGGGTCGCGCCGGGTGCGCGCGAGCGACTCTCGCCATCCCCCTTGCGGAGGCCACCAAGGTGGGGAGCAGGGCCAGATCCAGCCACGGGGTGAACTGTCACAGTCAAATGAGGGGCTGCCGGTCAAGCGGCTGCAGCGGCGACATGCCCGTGTCCAAGCCGGCTACTCGCCTGGCCGATCGGAGTAGGCCAGCGTCGGCAGGTCTTGCATCGGTAGATGCGATCGGGGGTGCCGCCATGGCCCCTTCGGTGTCGCCAGATTCCCCTCGTAGTGGCGACGAGGCGGGACAGGTCTGCCGACACTGCAACAGGCGGCGTCACGAAGGTAGCCTTGAGGGGCGAAGTTCGATTCGCCGAGGAGGCGGTTTGCCATGACCGAAGTGCCTGAGGCCGAAGCGGCGAAGGCCGACGAGCGAGTCGTGGAAGCGGCGAAGACCGACGAGCAGGCCGTTGACGCGGTCAAGACGCACGAGCAGGGGCACGCCAAGTGGGCTGTCGGCGAATGGCTTGGCAAGCCGATCATCGACCGCGACGGGGAGCGGATCGGGAAGTTGCGGGACGTGTACGTGGACGTCGAGACCGACGAACCGCAGTTCGGCACCGTCAAGGAGGGGGTCTTCACCCGCCACTTGACGTTCGTGCCTCTGGCGGGGGTCCAAGTCGGTCCGGATTACCTCCAAGTCACGGCGACCAAAGATCAAGTCCGGTCAGCGCCCGACATCGAGCTGCAGGGCGAGGAGCTCTGTCAGGCTGACGAGTCGACCCTCTACCACCACTTCGAACAGAACTACATCCCGATCAAGAACGAGAGCGGACGCCGACTCGCTCGCCGGTGAGCGTGTACCGCTTGGACGGCATCTCTGGTGAGAGTCAGACGTGGCCGTCGTGCGATCGACTGCTCGACGTCCAATTCCGAACCTGCACGCCGATCGTCTGGCTGTCCTGGCGGCCGAGCGTGGTGACGTCGAGGAGTTGAAGCACCTCATCGATGCGGGGAACGAGGTGGCGGCCGATCGGCTCGCCGAGCTGGCCGCCGGCCGCGGCGACGTTGACACGCTGAACTACCTGATCGACGCGGGCAACGAGTTGGCAGCGGACGGCCTGGCTGAGGTGGCTGCCGCACACGGCGATGTCGACACGCTCAACCGCCTCGTCGACGAAGGCAGTCAGGTAGCCGCCACACTGCTGAGCCGGATCATCAGCTAAACCGAGTAGCTGGGCGGCGGAGTCTCCGCCTTGAGGTCCGCCCCGACGTGCCAGGGCGCCTCACGGCGCTATCGGGACCGGCCCGGTGCCCTGGTGCGACCGTGGGACGGCTTGGCAACCGGCGGGCTACTCCTCCCGCACCACGTTCAGGTCCACGAACTCGGGCGGGCCGTCCAGGACGTCCCCCATCGCAGCCCGAATGCGCTCCAGCCCCTGCTGACGCCGGGGATCCTGCTCCCGCGCGCGCGCCTTCTCCTCACTGTCGAACACGACCAGGACGTACACCACATTCGGATCGGCCTGGCTCCGCATGACCATCGTCCTCAACAGACCCGAATCTGCCTGCTCAATGGCCTGAAGCTGCTCGAACACGTCAAGCAACTCCGCCTTCCGCTCCGGCTTCGAGCTCACCTTCTGAAGTTGTGCCCACATGCCAGGACCCCTCGTTCCCTCTTGACGTTCGTGGAGGACGCGGCGGAACGCTACAACCCCTTGAGCGCATCGTCGATCGGCTCCCCTGCGGCCGGTTCACCGACTGAAGGCCCTTGGATCACGTCGCCGCTGCTAGCCTCGATACTTCATGTAGAGGTCCGCGACACGGGGTCTGAAAGTACGGAAGTGCCTGTCCTGTAAGGGAAACTTGGGCTTGCGAAGGTCCAAGGAAACCACACAGAAGAGGCACTCCGTAGGTGAAGAGTAACCGGT
>DATCDE010000007.1 GCA_036510875.1 Actinomycetes bacterium | reverse complement strand
CGAGCTGAACAAGCTGATCGACGCCGTCCGCACCGTGCACGTGGCCGACCCGATCCGCCGGTACGCGGTCGAGCTGGTCACCGCCACCCGCAACTCCCCCGACCTGCGGCTGGGCGCATCGCCGCGGGCCACCCTGCACCTGCTGCGCGCGGCCCGAGCGGCCGCCGCGCTCGACGAGCGCGACTACGTCACCCCGGACGACCTGCAGGCGCTGGCCGTCCCGGTGCTCGCCCACCGGCTGCTCCTCACGGCCGAGGCCCAGATCGCCCGGCGGTCGACCTCGCAGGTCGTCGCCGACCTGGTGGCGCGGGTACCGCTCCCCGAACCGGGCTGAGCCGGTGCGCGAGGCCCTCCGAGGCCTGACCACCCGCGGCCGCGCGTTTGTGGGGGCCGGTGCTGCGGCCACGCTGGCCGCCGTCGCCTTCGGCCAGCGGGACCTGCTGCGGGTGGCGCTGCTCGTCCTGGTGCTGCCGCTGCTCAGCGCCGCCACCGTAGTGCGCACCCGCTACCGGCTGACCAGCAGCCGGCGGCTGGTCCCCGCCCGCGTCGCCGCGGGGCAGGACGCCCATGTGGTGCTACGGCTGGAGAACGTCTCCCGGCTGCCCTCCGGCCTGCTGCTGGTCGAGGACCGGATCCCCTACGTGCTCGGCGCGCGCCCCCGGTTCGTGCTGGACCGGGTCGAGCCGCTGGGCACCCGCGAGGTCGACTACCCGGTGCGCTCCGAGGTCCGCGGCGTGTTCACGTTGGGCCCGCTCAGCATCCGGCTGCGGGACCCGTTCGGCATGTGCGAGCTGGTGCGCGCCTTCTCCTCCCGCGACACCTTCGTGGTCACCCCCGTGGTGGAGCCGCTGCCGTCGGTCGCCGTCGGGGGCGAGTGGTCCGGCACCGGGGAGAGCCGGGCCCGGTCGCTGGCCGCGGCCGGGGAGGACGACGTCGCGACCCGCGAGTACCGCCAGGGCGACGACCTGCGCCGGGTGCACTGGCGGTCCACGGCCAAGGTGGGCGAGCTCATGGTGCGCCGCGAGGAACAGCCCTGGGAGAGCCGGGCGGTGCTGCTGCTCGACACCCGGGCCGCCGCGCACCGCGGCGAGGGGCTGGGGTCGTCGTTCGAGGCCGCCGTCTCCGCAGCCGCGTCGATCGGCACCCACCTGGGCCGCGGCGGCTTCTCGGTGCACCTGGTCACCGACACCGGGACCCGGCTGGACGGCGCGGCCGGGGAGGACCCCTCGGCCGCCCAGGAGGACCAGCTGCTGGACGGGCTGGCCGTGGTCGAGACGTCGCATAACGCTTCGCTGCGACCGGCGGCGACCGCCCTGCGGCACGCCGGCGACGGCCTCACCGTGGCGGTGCTCGGTGCGATGAGCCCGGACGAGGCGACCGAGGTGGTCCGGTACCGCCACGGCGCCGGACGGGCCGTGGCCGTCGTCCTCGACGTCGCCACGTGGCAGTCGAAGCTCTCCGGCGGCCAGCCCGCCCCCGCCCGGTCCGAGGACGTCGCCACGGTGCTGCGCGCTGCCGGCTGGCGGGTGGTCCCGCTGCGCGCCGGGGAGACCCTGGCCTCGGTGTGGCCGCTGGCCGGCCACACGTCCTACGACACGCTGGCCGCCCGATGAGCGCCCGGCTCAAGCTCACCTCGGTCGCGGCCCTCGCCACGGTCCTCGCCGCCATGTCCCTGGGGCCGGTGTTCGACGGCGGGCTGTGGTTCTGGCCGACCGCGGTGGCCGTGGTGGCCGCGGCGGCCGGCGGCGCGCTGGGCCGCCGGTTCGGGCTGCTGCGCCCCGCGGTGCCGCTGGCCGGGCTGCTGGTGCTGGGCCTGTCCCTCACCTGGCTGTACGCCAGGGACGTCGCGGTGGGGCGGCTTTTCCCCGGGCCAGCGGCGTGGGACCGGTTGGCCGAGCTCGTGCGCGCCGGCACCACGGCCGTCAACGGGTACGCCCCGCCGGTGCCCACCCAGAGCGGAGTGGTGCTGCTCACGGCCGCGGGAGTCGGCCTGGTCGCGCTCGCGGTGGACACCCTCGCGGTGACCTACCGCAACGCGGCGCTGGCCGGCCTGCCGCTGTTCGCGCTCTACGCGGTGCCGGTAGCCGTGATCCGGCAGGGCGTGCCGTGGGTGCTGTTCGCGGTCGCCGCGCTCGGCTGGTTGGCCCTCATGCTCACCGAGGGCAACGACCGGCTCCTGGGTTGGGGGCGGGCGCTCGGCCGTCGGCACACCGAGCTGCGGGCCGAGGCCGAGCCGGCCGGGCACGACACCCGGCTGCCACCGGAGCCGCTCGGCATGGTGGGGCGCCGGATCGGGGCGGCCGCACTGGGCATCGCCTTGCTGGTGCCGTGGCTGGTGCCCGGCCTGGACGAGGGCGTCTTCGGCCGCGGCGGTGGCAGCGGACTGGGTGCCGGGAGCGGTCGCACCGTGCTGACCGTGAACCCCTTTGTGTCCCTGCAGGCCGACCTGGAGTCCCCCACAGACTCCGAGGTGCTCACCTACACCACCGACAACCCAGATCCCGACTACCTGCGGATGGTCACCCTCGACACCTTCGACGGCACCACCTGGAACCCGGCGGTGCTGCACTCGGCCGGCGCGGCCACCGACACGCAGCCGACCGCCCCCGGACTGGGCTCCGACGTCGCCCGCAGCGACGTCCGCACCGACATCAAGGTCACCGCACTGCGGCAGACCTGGCTGCCGCTGCCCTACCCCACCGTGAAGATCAGCAAGCTGAAGGGGAGCTGGGCCTACGACGAGCCCACCCGCAACGTCTTCGCGCTGCGCGGCGACAGCCTCGGCGCCAGCTACCAGGTGACCGGCCTGCGGCTGCAGCCGACCGCGGCCCAGCTGCGGGCCGCCGGAGCGGCCCCGGCCGACCTGGTGCGCCGGTACACCCAGCTGCCGGACCAGCCGCTGCCGGACATCGTGGCGCAGACCGCCCGTCAGGTGACCGCCAACGCGACCACCGAGTACGACAAGGCGCTCGCGTTGCAGCAGTACTTCCTGAGCAAGCAGTTCACCTACTCCACCGGGATCCCGCCGTACACGGGCTCGCCGCTCGCCGCCTTCCTCACCAACAAGGTGGGCTTCTGTCAGCAGTTCGCGAGCACCTTCGCGGTGATGGCCCGGCTGCTCGGCCTGCCCACCCGTGTCAACGTGGGCTTCACGCACGGGACCAAGGCCAGTGACGGGACCTGGACCGTCTCGCGGCCCAACGCGCACGCCTGGCCCGAGGTGTACTTCCAGGGCGTGGGCTGGGTCCGGTTCGAGCCGACCCCCGGCCCGGCGGGCGTCGGGACGCCGAGCTACGCGCCGGCCACCGGCAGCGCGACCACGACCCCCGGCGCCACCCCCTCGAGCGGTCCCACCACCCCCCAGAACAACCAGACGGACCCACGGCGAAGCCGGCTCAACGAGGCGGACCGCAGCGCGACCGCCGCGACAACCACCCCGCGGTCGGTGCCCTGGCACCTCGTGGTGATCGGCCTGCTCGTCGTCGTCGCGCTGGCCGGCCCCGCGCTGGTTCGGTGGCGCCGCCGGACCCGTCGGCTGGGCCTGGCCGGCGGGGCCGACCGGGTCCGCGGGGTGCAGGCGGCCTGGCGCGAGCTGGCCGACAGCGCGGGCGACCTGGGGCGGCCCTGGTCCGGCGTGGAGACCCCGAGGCAGACCGCGCAGCGGCTGGGCACCGAGCTGCCCGAGGCCGCCGAGGCGGCCGGCCGGCTGGCCCTGTCGGTGGAGCGGTGCCGCTACGCGCGCACGCCCGGCCCGATCGACCACGTGGTGGCCGACACCCGCACCGTGCTGGCCGAGCTGGAGCGGGCCGCGGGCCGGGCCGGCCGCTGGCGGGCCCGGCTGCTGCCGAGCACCGTGCTCAGCGCCGGGGCCGCCCGGGTGGCCGACGTCCTGGACTGGCTGGACTCCGGCTGGGCCACCCTCCGCCGCGCCCTTCCGGGAAGCTGACCGGGCGGGACCGCCTCGCAGGGCGCACGTTGGCCTGGTGAAGTGAGTGCTGCAGAGTGGCCTGGTGAAGTGAGTGCCGCAGAGCTGGGTGCTGCGCAGGGCTGGACGGCGCTGGCTTAGCGGCCGTCCTCCTCGCGGCGGCGACGCCACCGCTCCTCGAAGCGGTCCATCACCTTGGGCTTGGCCGCCTTGCCGCTCCTGCGGCCCGAGTCGACCCCCGGGGCCGAGGCGACACCGAGGTCACCCACGGCCGGCATCCGTCGCCAGCTGGTGGCCGCCCACAGTGCCGCGCCGAGCATGACCAGGAAGCCCAGCACGCTGACCACGACCACCTTGCTGACGACCCCGACGAGCAGCAGACCGATACCGGCGAGCAGACCGACGACGCCGAGCAGGATCCGGCGCCGGAAGTGCCGGCGCAGATCAGATCCGCGGAGCGCTGTCGCGAACTTCGGGTCCTCGGCATACAGCGCCCGCTCCATCTGCTCGAGCAGTCGTTGCTCGTGCTCGGAGAGCGGCACGGCTCCTCCTTGCGGGCTGGTCACGGGGTCACCCGTTGACGTCAAGCATAAGCAGCCATCGGCCGTGTGGAAACCCGACTGTAGAAACGGGTGACTAAGGTCCGGAGTTCCCGGGCCCGTCGGGGTCCCGTGCGACCAGCGCGGCCGGCCGCACGGCTCCCGACCCGAACCGCTGGGCGGCCCGGTCGACGGCCTGCTCGGCCTCCCGCCAGCCCCGGTCCGGCGCGTCCAGCAGCAGCTGTTCGGCGACCTCGTCGGCGTCCACCAGCCCCTCCAGCCGGACGCCGACCAGCCGCAGCCGGGCCCGCTGCAGGCCCAGCACGTCGTACAGCTGCCCGGCCACGGCGTAGACCTGCTGGGCGACGTCGGTGGGTTCGCGCAGCGTGCGCGAGCGGGTGATCGTGGTGAAGTCGGCGAACCGCACCTTGATCGACACGGTGCGACCCCGGTAGCCCCCCGCCCGTACCCGGGCCGCCACCTTCTCCGACAGTCGCAGCAGCTCGCGACGGATCACCCGCGGGTCGTCGACGTCGGTGCCGAAGGTCTCCTCCGCGCCGATCGACTTGTCCGGCTCGCGGGGCACCACCGGGCGCTCGTCGCGTCCCCAGGCCAGTGCGGCCAGGTGGGCGCCCAGCGCCGGACCGAGGGCCCGCTGCAGGGTGGCCTCCGGCGTCCGGGCGAGGTCCCCGACCGTGCGCAGCCCCAGCCGGGTCAGCTGTTCCTCGGTCTTCTCCCCCACCCCCCACAGCGAGCCGACCGGCAGCGGGTGCAAGAACGCCACCACCTGGTCACGCGGGACGACGAGCAGGCCGTCCGGCTTGGCCCGGGTGGAGGCCAGCTTGGCCACGAACTTGGTGCTGGCGACCCCGACCGAGCAGGTGATCCTCTGCTCGTCGTGGACCCGGGCCCGGATCAGCTCGCCGATGTGCACCGGGGACCCGAGCCGTCGCACCGCCCCGGACACGTCGAGGAACGCCTCGTCCAGCGACAGC
The DNA here is from genome assembly GCA_036510875.1 of Actinomycetes bacterium. Taxonomy (NCBI): domain Bacteria; kingdom Bacillati; phylum Actinomycetota; class Actinomycetes; species Actinomycetes bacterium. The sequence continues at coordinate 73,088 of DATCDE010000007.1, read as the reverse complement.
GGCTCGACGAGCGGGGTGACCGAGGCGAAGATCTCCATCACGTTGGACGACACCCGGTCGTACTCGTGGTGGTCCGGCTCGAGCACGGTCGCGTGCGGGCACAGCCGACGGGCCCGGGTCATCGGCATCGCCGAGTGGACGCCGAAGGCCCGCGCCTCGTAGTTGGCGGTGAGCACCACCCCCCGGTTGCCGTGCCCACCGATGATCACCGGGGTGCCCACGAACTCGGGGTGCCGCAGCAGCGAGACCGACGCGTAGAAGGCGTCCATGTCGACGTGGAGCACCGTGCAGCCGGTGTCGTCGACCGGGGCGCTGGGTCCGCCCGGGACGCCGTCGACCGCCCGCTGCGGGGACGCCGGCCGGTTCAGCTGGCTGCGGCTCACCGGACCATCCTGCCGCGCCGGTCGGACAACTCCGACCACTCCGACAACCCGGGCCACCGCACCGCTGCCGCGCGGCTCACTGGCCCGGGCTTCCGGGACTGGCGTGCCACAGCTTGCGCGGCGGGGTACCCCTCTTGACGTCGTCGCCGGGCGTGCCGACATCGGCGTACGGCGACTGCCGGAACCCGCTCGGGTGCACGAGCACCCGTCGCTGGCCCATGCCCCCCGCGGTGAGTGGCCGGTCGCCGCCGGGGGCCCGAGCCACGACCGGACGGGTGGAGCGGGACTCCGCAGCCCCGGCGACGGCCTCCGCCGTCATCGCCGACTCGTCCGCCGACTCTGCCATCGCCGTCCTGACCGCCTCGAGGCCACCGACCTCGTAGGCCTGGAACAGCCCGGTGAGCTCCCAGGCGCCGGTGGCCCGGACCGAGACCCCGCGCGGCCCGGTGCGCCGCACCACCCCCCGGACGACGAGCAGCCAGGAGTGGAAGACCGTTGCGGCGTAAGGACCCTGGGCGTCCTCGAAGAAGGTGGCGTCGACCGGCCCGGTGGAATCGTCCAGGGTGAGGAAGACGACCCGCCGGCCGGAGCGGATCGGCGGGGTCTGGGTGGCGACCTTGACCCCGGCGACGAGCACCTCGGCCTGGCTGCGGCGCTGCAGCAGCTCACGTGAGCGGGTCACCCCGAGGGCGTCGAGGAACGGGGCGTAGAAGTCGACGACGTGCCGGCTGGCGTCCAGGCCAAGCACGTCCAGCTCGGCCCGGACCCGCTCCGCCCCGGTCATCTCCGGCAGGCCGGACGGCTCGGGCACGCCGTCCCCGGGGCCGAGGTCGAAGGCCAGCTGGACGTCGGGGGCGCGCACCGCGGCCGGAGCCTGCGACTGCCGGGCCGCCGCCGCGACCACGGCGTCCCCCTCGGCTCTTCCCCCTCCCCTCGTTGCAGGCACCAGGGTCGCCCTGACCGCCCTGGAGCCTGCAACGACGGGGCGGTAGCGCTCCAGCTCGGCCACCTGCAGCAGCAGGTCGCGCCGGGTGACCTGCCCGCGGCGGCGCACCGGCACCGGCGCGCCGATGCCGTACACCGAGTCGAACGCCCCGGCCACGACGAGCCGCTCGGTCACCGGGCGGGACACCTGGGCCCGCGCCCAGAAGTCGGCTAGCGACCGGTACGGCCGGCCGGCCACCACCCGGGCCACCTCGGCGTCGGAGATCCCCTTGACGTCGGCCAGCGCCAGCCGGATGCCGTAGGCCCTGGCGTCCGGCAGCCCCGGGACGGCGGGCACCGGCCGCGGCGGCGCCCCCAGGATCTGCGGCGGCGGCTCGTCCAGCAGGCCGACCTTCTCCACCCGGTAGCAGGCGTCACTGGCGTTGACGTCCAGCGGCAGCACGGCGATGCCCAGCTGCCGGGCGTCGTCCAGGATCAGCCGCTTGGGGTACATGCCCGGGTCGTGGGTGAGCACCCCGGCGAGGAAGGCCGCCGGGTGGTGCGCCTTGAGCCAGGCACTCTGGTACGTCGGCAGCGCGAACGCGGCCGCGTGCGCCTTGCAGAACCCGAAGGAGGCGAAGGCGCGCAGCACCTCCCAGACCCGCTCGACGGTGGCCAGCGGGTACCCGCGGCCCAGGGCCAGCGGGTAGAACCACTCGCGCACCTCCGGCTGGGTCTGCGGCGACCCCAGCGAGCGGCGCGCCTCGTCGGCCTCGGCGAGGGTGCAGCCGGTGAGCACCGCGATCACCTGCATCACCTGCTCGTGGAACACCACGACGCCACAGGTCTCGGCCAGCGCCGGCTCGAGGTCGGGGTGCAGGTACTGCGGCGGCTCCCAGCCCTGCCGGGCCCGCAGGAACGGCGTCACCATGTCGGACTTCACCGGCCCGGGCCGGAACAGCGAGATGTCGGTGATCAGGTCGCCGAACGTCTCGGGGCCGAACTTGCCGACCAGCTCGCGCTGGCCCGGCGACTCGATCTGGAAGCAGCCGAGGGTGTGCGCCGAGCGGACCAGCGCGAACGTCGCCTCGTCGTCCAGCGGGACGGCGTCGATGTCGACGACCTCGCCGTCGACCCGGGCCACCTCCCCCACGGCGTGCGCCATGGCCGACTGCATCCGGATCCCGAGCACGTCGAGCTTGAGCAGGCCGAGGTCCTCCACGTCGTCCTTGTCGAACTGGCTCATCGGGAAGCCCAGCCAGCTGGCCTCGACCGGGGTGCGGTCGAGCAGGGTCGCGTCGGAGAGCAGCACCCCGCACGGGTGCAGCGCGACGTGCCGGGGTAGGCCGTCCAGCCGCTCGACGAGGGCGAACATGCGCTCCAGCCCCCCGCCGTCGGCCAGCGCCCCGATCCGGCTGGCCCGCAGCTCGGGCAGCTCGTTCAGCGCGGCCCTGGCGTCGCGGGCCCGGATGTGCGGGAACGCCTTGGCCAGCGAGTCGATCTCGCCGGGCGGCAGGCCCAGCGCCGCCCCGACGTCGCGGATCGCGTGCCGCACCCGGTAGGTGTCCATCATCGACACGGCGACGCAGCGCTCCCCGCCGAAGCGGGCCAGGATCCGTTCGTAGACCTCGGTGCGGCGGGCCGACTCGACGTCGATGTCGATGTCCGGCAGGGCCTGGCGCAGCGGGGAGAGGAAGCGCTCCATGAGCAGGCCGTGGGCCATCGGGTCGACGCCGCTGATGCCGAGCAGGTAGTTGACCAGCGAGCCGGCGCCCGAGCCGCGGGCGGCCACCCGGACGTCCATCGAGCGGATCAGGTCGACGACGTCGGCGACGGTGAGGAAGTACGTCGGGTAGCCCAGCTGCTCGATCACGCCGAGCTCGGCGTCCAGCCGCTGGCGCACCGCCGGGTCGGGGGCGGAGCCGTAGCGGCGGGCGAGCCCGGCCTCGCAGCGCTCGCGCAGCACTGCCGTGGCGGGCCGCCCCGAGCCGTCGACGACGGCCAGCTCGGGGAAGAAGACGCCGCTCAGCCCGAGGTCGGCGTACGGGTCGAGCGCGCACGCCGTCGCCACCGCGACCGTCGTCTCGAGCAGCCGGCGGACGGCGGCCGGCTCGCTCTCCCCCGCGCTGCCGGCCCGGACCACGTCGGCGGCGACCGCGCGCATCTGCGCCCCGGACTTCAGGTGCCCCTCGGCGTTGGACCGGTCGATGTGCCGCAGGTCCAGGGCCACCAGCCGGCGCGCGGCGTCGAGGACGTCGGCGGTGACGGCGGCGGCCGGCTCGGCGTAGCGGACGGCGTTGGTGAGCACCGCGCCGATGCCGGCGTCCCTGGCGAAGCCGAGCATCCGGGCCGCCTGGGGCGTGGACAGCGCGGCCGGGTCGGTGGAGTCGACCGGGCCACGGTGCGAGACCACCTCGACGAGCAGCTGACTGGGGTCGACGCGCGCCCGCCAGGCGTCCAGCACTGCGGTGGCCAGGTCGGGACGGCGTCCGGCCAGCGCGCGCCCCAGCTCGGACGCCGGGCCGAGGAGCACCAGCAGGTGGCCCCCGGCGGCATGCTCGGCCACCAGGTCGAGGGTGCTCACCGGCCGGCCGCGCTCACTGCCCAGGTGGGTGGCCGAAACCAGCCGGTTCAGCGCCGCCCAGCCGGCCCGGCCCCGGGCCAGCAGGACCACCCGTGGGTGCCGCGGGTCGACGTCAGCCCCGCCGCGGGCTGGGGCCCTGCGCCGGCGCGGCGCGAGCCGCGCCGGCTGCGTCGAGGGGTCGCGCACCGGCATGACCGCGAGGTCGACGCCGAGCACCGGGGTGATCCCCGCGGCCAGGCAGGCCTTCGCGAACTTCACCGCTCCGTAGACGCCGTCGCGGTCGGTCAGGGCCAGCAGCCGCTGCCCGTGCTCGGCCGCGCGGGCGACCAGCGCCTCCGGGTGGCTCGCGCCGTACTGCATCGAGTAGCCGGAAGCCACGTGCAGGTGGACGAAGGGGTCGGATCGGGAGGCGGATCCGGAGGCGGAGGCCATGACTCACCTCCGCGATACGACCTGTCCTGAGGGAAGCCCGCCCGGGGGTCCTACGGGGGTCGAAGCCGCGGACCCCCGGGCGGATCTTCGAACATCTGTTCGAAGGTGGTGTTAGTAGAACCCAGGTGCGGGCGGCCCGTCAAGCCCCTCCGGAAAACACAGGGACGACTCGCGACTTGGCCAGCTGGAACACGATGAACCCCGGCTCGTTGAGCAGCTTCCGGTACACGTCCGGATCCACCCGTTCCATCGCGGCCACGGGCTGGGGCTCCACCAGCCGCTCGATGACGAACCCCGCGTCCGCGAACTCGGCGCACCAGCGTTCCAGCGGCTGCCGAAGCCATCGCACCGTCCAGTCGTCCTGCCACGTCTCCTCGACCGTCTCCACCCCGAAGTAGCTGCGCCCTGCCGACGCCAGTCCATCGTTGGATGGCTCGTCGAGAGGGTGCAGCACGAGCGCCATCACGGCGACGTCCTGCGACTCGTCGTCGAGCCAGCCGAGCGGCTCCGACAGGCTGGCGTGGCGGATGTCCACGGCCCCGGGCACCCGGGCACGGGCCAGCCGGACCATTTCTCACCAGCTCAGCGGCGTACAGGCCCGGGCCGCGGCCGGCATCAAGGACGCGCTGGCCGTGACATCACCGAGCAGGCTCAGCATGGCCGGCCGGTCGTAGAACGCGTTGTAGGCGCTCGCGGCATGCCGCTCGAAGTCCGCTGCGAAGTCGTCACACTGGCTCACGAATCTCCACCGTTTCCGCCACCCGCTCCGGGCGATGCGCATCGTAGTGCGCCTGTCCACAGGGGGGCCGGTTGTCGTTGTCGCGTCTCGGGAGCTGTCGGTGGGGGTCGGCGGGATGGGGGGATGCAGGCAGTGCTGGACCCGGCCGTCGAGGCGGGCTTCGATCCGGTGGGCGTGGCGTTGGCTAGCCGCGCGGTCGTCGAGGCGAGTCAGCCGACCTCGCGGATCGCCGCCAGCACGTCGTCGAGGGCTCGGACCGAGTGACCGCTCACGAACGTGTCGACGTAGGGCAGCGCGGCGGCCATGCCGCCGACCAGCGGCTGGTAGCGCTCCCCCGCCTTGCGCGGGTTCACCCACACGATGTGGTGTGCCAGCCGGGACAGCCGGGCCATCTCGCGGCCCAGCAGGGACGGGTCGTCGCACTCCCAGCCGTCCGAGACGATGACGACGACGGCGCCGCGCGCGACCCCCCGGCGTCCGTGCTCGTCGTTGAACGACTTGATCGCCCCCCCGATCCGGGTCCCGCCTGACCAGTCCGGGGTCGCGGCGCCGGCTCGGGTCAGCGCGATGTCGGGGTGGGCCACGGCCAGCGCCTTGGTCAGCCGGGTCAGCCGGGTGGCGAACACGAACGCCTCGGCGCCGGTGGCCCGGACCGCACCGTGCAGCAGGTGCAGGTACACCCGGGCGTAGGACTCCATCGACCCGGACACGTCGGCGATCAGCACCACCCGACGCGGCCGGTCCTTGCGCCGCCGGTACGTCCGCCGGACCGGGTCACCCCCCGTGCGGTGCGCCGCCCGCAAGGTGGCCCGCACGTCCAGCTGCTGGCCGGCTGGGTGCCGCACGGCGCGCCGGCTCGGACGCCGTGGAGCGACCACCCGCAGCTGAGCGACCAACACCCGCACAAGCGCGAGCTCCTCCGGCGTGCAAGCAGAGAAGTCCTTGTGCCCCAACCGCTCCTCGGTGCTCGCGGCCGCGAGCACGGTCTCCGGACCGTCCTCGTCGCGGCCGTCCCCCGACGACGTCGCGCTCGGCTGGGGGGACGGCGCCGTACCCGCCCGGCTGTCCTTGGACGGCGCCCGGTCCGAACCGGGCCGGGTGTTCGGGGGCGGCGGCTGGCTGGTGTCCCCGCGGTCGTCGGCCACGTCGACGAAGCCGCGGAACACCTGGTCGAAGGCCCGGTCGAACAGGTCGACCTGGCCGTGCGTCGACAGCAGCGTCACTCGGGCCAGCCAGTACAGCTCGTCGACCGTGAGCGGGTCGGCCAGCAGCACCGAGTCGGCGAAGCGGGCGCTGCGCTCGGGGGTGACCGGCACCCCACCCGCGTGCAGCAGCGCCCCGAACGACGCCGCCGCGGTGGCCAGGTCAGCCACTCCCGGTCACCCAGGCCAGCCCGCGCTCACGGGCGACGTCGTGGTCCTCGCGGTACTTCAGCACCGACCCCAGCGTCTGCTCGGCGGCCTCGCCGTCGAGGGTCTGCACGCCGAGCAGGGTCAGCGCCTGCACCCAGTCGATCGCCTCGGCCACCCCCGGCGGCTTTTGGACGTCGAGCGCCCGCAGCCGGCCCACGGCCGCGGCCGCCCCGGCCGTGATGTCGAGGGTCGCCCCCGGCACCCGCCGCCGGATGATCTCGATGGCCCGGTCGAGGTCGGGGTAGTCGATCCAGTGGTACAGGCAGCGCCGCTTGAGCGCGTCGTGCAGGTCGCGGGTGCGGTTGGACGTGAGCACCACGAGCGGCGGCCGCTCGGCCCGCACCGTGCCCAGCTCGGGAATCGTGATGGCCGCCTCGGCGAGCAGCTCGAACAGGAACGCCTCGAACTCCTCGTCGGCGCGGTCCACCTCGTCGATGAGCAGCACGGCCGGCCGCGGGCCGGCATGCTCGATCGCCTCGAGTAGCGGCCGGCGCACCAGGTAGTCCCGGCCGAACAGGTCCTCCTCGGCCACCGGGCCGCCGCGCGCCTCGGCCAGCCGGATCCCCAGCAGCTGCCGCGGGTAGTTCCACTCGTACAGCGCCTCGGCCGCGTCGATGCCCTCGTAGCACTGCAGCCGGATGAGCCGGGTGTCCAGCACCTCGGCCAGCGCCTTCGCGGCTTGGGTCTTGCCGACCCCCGCCTCCCCCTCGAGCAGCAGCGGCTGGGGCAGCCGGACGGCGCAGAACAACGCCGTGGCCAGCCCCGAGTCGGCCAGGTAGCCGGCGTCCCCCAGCCGCTGGCGCAGCGAGGCGACGTCCGGGACCAGCGCGGCCAGGTCGCCCAGGGCGTCGGTCACGCCGGGACGTAGCTGGCCGGGTCGGCGGCGAACGCACGCAGGCAGCCGCTGCCGCAGAACCAGTAGCGGGTGCCCTCGTGGTCCAGGTGCAGCGAGGAGTCGACCATCGCCACCGACATGCCGCAGATCAGGTCGATGGCCGTGGCCGGGCCGACCGGCTCGAGGTCCAGCGTGATCGGCCGGCCGGACGGGCGGCGCCGCTCGGACACCACCTCGGCCAGGATCGACAGGGCGACCTCCTCCGGGGTGCGGGCCCCGATGTCCAGGCCGGCCGGGGTGTGCACCTGGGTGCGGGCCGCCGCGTCGACGTCGAGGGAGAGGAGCACCGCCTCCCCCCGCTTGCGGCTGGCGACCAGCCCCACGTACGGCGTGCCCGCCTGCAGTGCCGCGGCGAGCACCGGCTCCTCGTCGCGGCCGTGCGAGGCCACCACCACGGCCGCGGCGACCTCGGGCACCACGTCCACGCCGTTCCGGGGGTCACGGCGCTCGACCTGGTAGCCCAAGGCCGCCGCGAGCTCAGCCAGCGCAGCCGCGATGGGGGTCTCGCCCACCACCACGAGCAGCGGCGCCGGTATCACCGGCTGCAGGAAGATCTCCAGAGTGCCTCCCGACAGGCACGGGTTGTGCACGGTCAGCCGCCCCGGCTGGGGAGCTTCCGGCTCGGGGCAGATCCGCAGCAGCAGCGGCTCCCCCGAGTCGAGCAGGGCCAGGCTCTGCGCCCGCACGGTCGACTCGGCGCAGGTCCCCCCCACGAATCCCTCGATGGTGCCGTCGGCGAAGATCACGGCCTCGGCCCCCGGCTTGGCCGACGTCGGACGCTCGGCCAGCACCACCCGGGCGTGCACGAACGGGACCCGCTGCGCCCGCAGCGCAGCGGCCCGCTCGGCGACCACGTCGGTCCTCACGGCACGGCGAGGTCGTTGCGCAGCTGCCGGCCCTGCATGGCCAGCCACACGTTGGCCGGGGTCAGCGGCATGTCGGCGTGCCGGACACCGTACGGCTCCAGCGCGTCGATTATCGCGTTGACGACCGCGGGCGGCGAGCCCACCGTGGCCGACTCGCCCACCCCCTTGACCCCCAGCGGGTGGTGCGGGGACGGGGTCACGGTCTCGCCAGTCTCCCAGCTCGGGCACTCCATCGAGCTGGGCAGCAGGTAGTCCATGAACGACCCGCCGAGGTGGGTGCCGTTCTCGTCGAACGCCATGAGCTGCATGAGCGCCATGCCCACACCGTCGGCCAGGCCGCCGTGCACCTGGCCCTCGACGATCATCGGGTTGATCCGCGGCCCGCAGTCGTCGACCGCGACGAACCGGCGCACCTTGACCACACCCGTGCCCGGGTCGACGTCGACGACGCAGATGTAGGCCCCGAACGGATAGGTGAGGTTCGGCGGGTCGTAGACCACCGAGGCGTCGAGGTGGCCCTCGACCCCCTCCGGCAGTTCGAGGACGCCGTGGCTGAGCATAGCGATCTCGCTGATCGTCTTGCCCTTGTCCGGGTCGCCCTTGACGTACCAGCGGCCGAGCTCCCACTCCAGGTCGTCGACCGAGACCTCGAGGGCGGCCGCCGCGATGATCCGGGCCTTGTCCCTGATCCGCCGGGACACCACCGCCGCGGCGGCGCCGGACACCGGCGTCGAGCGCGACCCATAGGTGCCCAGGCCGAAGGGGGTGTTGTCGGTGTCCCCGTGGATCACCTCGACGTCCTCGGGCGGGATCCCGAGCTCGTGCGAGACGATCTGCGCGAACGTCGTCTCGTGGCCCTGGCCCTGGGTCTGCACGCTGAGCCGGATCTGCGCCTTGCCGGTGGGGTGCACCCGAAGCTCGCAGCCGTCGGCCATGCCCAGCCCGAGGATGTCCATGTGCTTGCGCGGGCCGGCGCCCACGCCCTCGGTGAAGAAGCTGATCCCGATGCCCATGAGCTCGCCGCGGGCCCGCTTCTCGGCCTGCTCCGCCCGCAGCTGGTCGTAGCCGACCATGTCCATGGCCTTGCGCAGGGCACGGGGGTAGTCGCCGGAGTCGTACTCCCAACCGGTCTTGGTGGTGTACGGGAACTGCTCGGGGCGCAGCAGGTTCTTCAGCCGCAGCTCGGCCGGGTCCATGCCGAGCTCGTCGGCCAGGACGTCGACCATGCGCTCGACCAGGTACACCGCCTCGGTGACCCGGAACGAGCAGGCGTAGGCGACGCCGCCGGGCGCCTTGTTGGTGTAGACGCCGGTGACCTTGCAGTGCGCGGCCTGCAGGTCGTAGCTGCCGGTGAAGATGTGGAAGAAGCCGGCCGGGAACTTGGTCGGCTGCGCCGTCCCGTTGAACGCGCCGTGGTCGGCGAGCACGTCGACCCGCAGACCGAGGATCTTGCCGTCGCGTGTCGCCGCGATCGAGCCGTTCATGTGGTAGTCACGGGCGAACGCGGTGGACATGAGGTTCTCGCTGCGGTCCTCGACCCACTTGACCGGCTGGCCGGTGACGATCGAGCCGACCACCGCGAGCACGTAGCCGGGGTAGATGCCGACCTTGCCGCCGAAGCCGCCGCCGATGTCCGGCGAGATGATCTGGATCTTCTGCTCGGGGATGCCGGCCACGATCGCGTACAGCGTCCGGTGCGCGTGCGGCGCCTGGTTGGTGGACCAGACGGTGAGCTTGCCGGTGATCGGGTCCATGCTGGCGACCGTGCCGCAGGTCTCCATCGGGCTGGGGTGCACCCGCGGGTAGAGCATCTGCTGGCTGACGACAACCTCGGCGTTGGCGAACACCTCGTCGGCCAACGCCTTGTCGCCGGCCTCCCAGTCGAAGATGTGGTTGTCGGTCTTGCCCTCGATGTCGTCGCGGATCACCGGCGCACCGGGGTCGAGCGACTTCTTGGCGTCGACGACGGCGGGCAGCGGCTCGTACTCGACGTCGATCAGCTCGAGGGCGTCCCGGGCGGAGTACTTGTCCTCGGCCACCACGAAGGCGACCTCCTGGCCGTGGAAGCGGACCTTGTCGGTCGCCAGCACCGCCTGGACGTCCATCGACAGGGTGGGCATCCAGGCCAGCTTGAGGGTTTCCAGGATCTTGCCCGTGATGACCGCCTTGACCTTCGGGTGCGCCTCAGCGGCCGAGGTGTCGATCGACACGATCTTCGCGTGCGCGAACGGGCTGCGCAGGATCGCCGCGTGCAGCATCCCGGGCAGCGCGATGTCGTCGACGTAGTTGCCGTGGCCGCGGACGAACCGGACGTCCTCCTTGCGGAGCATCCGGCCGAAGCCGATGGGGTTGCCGGCCGCGCTGATCGGTACGGCGGGGGTCTCGTCGACGGCGGTCATGCCTGGACCTCCTCATTGGCCGGTGCGGGGTGCTCGGCCGCCCAGCGGATGGCGCGGACGATGTTCTCGTAGCCGGTGCAGCGGCAGATCTGCCCGGAGATGGCCTCGCGGATGGTGCCCTCGTCCGGGTCCGGGTTGCGGTCCAGCAGCCAGCGGGCGGTCATCATCATCCCGGGGGTGCAGAAGCCGCACTGCAGTCCGTGCTCCTCCATGAACCCCTGCTGCACCGGGTCCAGCTGGCCGCCCTTCGCCAGGGCCTCCACGGTGGTGACCTCGTGGCCGTCGGCCATCACCGTGAGCACCGTGCAGCTCTTCACCGGCTCGCCGTCCACCCACAGCACGCAGGTGCCGCAGTTGGAGGTGTCGCAGCCCCAGTGGGTGCCGGTCAGTCGCAGCTCGTCGCGCACGAAGTGCACGAGCAGCATCCGCGGCTCGACGTCACGCGTGACCTGCGTGCCGTTGACCGTCATGGTGACCTGCATCAGGCTCCCCCTCCAGCTCGCTCGAGCGATCGGCTCAGTGCTCGTTTCGTCAGCTCGCCGACGAGATGGCGCTTGTAGTCGACCGGCCCCCGCTGGTCGGACGTCGGCGAGCAGTGCTCGGCCGCGATCCGCCCGGCCTCGGCCAGGTTCTCCGGGGTGGGCGCCTGGCCGCGCAGGAACTCCTCGGCCTCGGCCGCGCAGTAGTGCCGGGCCCCGACCGCGGACAGTCCGATGCCGACGTCCGAGACCACGCCGCCGGACAGCTCGACGAAGGCACCGGCCGCGGCGATCGCCCAGTCACCGGCCCGACGCTCGACCTTCTCGTAGGCGCTGCCCGCGGACGGCCGGATCGGGATGCGCACCTCGACGAGCAGCTCGGCCGGGCCGACCTCGGTCTCGTAGGGGCCGGTGTGGAACTCCCGGGCCGGCACCGTGCGGGTGCCGCTGGAGGAGCGGATGACGACGTTCGCCCGCAGCGCCGAGCCGACGGCGGCGAGGTCCTCCGCAGGGTCGGCCTGGCAGAACGAGCCGCCCACCGTGCCCCGGTTGCGCACGACCGGGTCGGCGATGACCCGCTCGGCGTCGATCAGGATCGGATAGTGCTCGCCCACGACGGGTGACTCGAGCACGTCGGCGTGCCGGGTCAGGGCGCCGAGCACGAGCTCCCCGCTCTCGACCCGGATGGCCCGCAGCTCGTGCAGGTCGTTGATGTCGATGATCCACTCAGGCCGGGCCAGGCGCAGCTTCATCATCGGCAGCAGGCTGTGCCCACCCGCGATGATCCGCGCATCCTCACCGTGTTCCTCGAGCAAGGCGATCGCTTGGTCGACACTGCTCGCTCGCGCGTAGTCGATCTCCGCGGGTGTCTGCATGCTGTCCCCTCTGGCCGGTCTCAGGGTCAGGAGAATGTGGCGTACGCCACATCCGCCCACTGTGCCCTGTCGATCCGGCCACGGCAACGGATCGGGGCCAGTTCACGGCGATCTCCCATGCAATCGGTTGCAACCGTTGCGCTGGCCCCGCCATCGAGCCCGGTCAGCCCACCAGCGGGAAGGTGTCCTGGTGCGGCACCCCGAGGGTGGTGGCCACCAGTGCGAGGAAGGTCGCGGCGTCGCGCAGCAGGTCGTCGGCCTCGCGGGCGCTGACCGCCCTGGTCAGTCCGGCCTCTGCGGCGGCCCGCTTGCCCGCCCCCGCGGCGAAGAACGCGGCCCACTCGCTGAGCTCGGGTGCCACCTGGGGCAGCAGCTCCCAGGCGCTGCGCGGGCCGCGCCGGGCACTGCCGGGCCGGGCCCGTGCGGCCAGCACCGCAGCGGCCGCCCGCAGCGCCGCCAGGTGCGCCGCGACGTACCGCTCGGCCGGGGTGGGCGCGGTGGCCGCCTCGACCAGTCCGCGCCGGGCCGCCTCGAGCAGCTCGTGGGACGCCGGCCCCACGGGCGCCCTGGGAATGACGACGGGCATCACCACGGGCATCTCCACAGTCCCTCCCGGTCAGTCCAGCGTGCGGGCGAGGGTCCACGTCCGCGCGCTCTCGTCGTAGGCGAGGTCGTAGACCCCGGACGCCGCGGCCCGGCCGGCCCCGGCCTCCACCCGCCACACCTGCCGGCCCGCCTCGTCGACCCGCACGGGCAGCCCGTCGGCGCCGCGCTGCCGCCACCAGGCCCCGACCTCGACCCAGTGCGCCAGCACGTCGCGCACGAGGTACAGCCGGCCCCGCCACAGGAACTGGACCGGACGTTGGCCGGACTGGTCGCGGCGGACGTCGACGGCGTCGCGCACCGGGTCCGCGTAGCGTCGGGTCACCGAGCACCTGCTTCGAACATGTGTTCGACCATACTCCGGGGCGGCGACAACCCGTCAAGGCCCCCTAGGCTGCGGCCATGGCGCTGAACCACCCCACGGTCGTCCGGGTCACCGAGGCGCTGCGCGCGGTCGGGGCCACCGGCGACCCCATCGCGCTGGACGACGCCGCGCCGACCGCTGCGGCGGCCGCGGCCCAGCTCGGCTGCGAGGTCGGCGCCATCGCGAACTCGCTGGTCTTCGAGGCCGACGGGCAGCCCCTGCTCGTCATGACCTCGGGCGCGCACCGGGTGGACACCCTCAAGGTCGCCTCGGTCCTCGGGGTGGCCCAGGTGAGGCGGGCCGACGCCGACTTCGTCCGCAAGCACACCGGCATGGCGATCGGCGGCGTCGCGCCGGTGGGGCACCCGCACCCCCTGCGCACCCTCGTCGACGTCGACCTGGCCCGCCACCCGGTGGTCTGGGCCGCGGCCGGGCACCCGCACACGGTGTTCCCGACGTCCTACGACGAGCTGTTGCGCATCACCGGTGGCCAGCCCGCCGAGGTCGGCTGACCGACGGTGCTGGCCCACACCCGCCAGGGGTCCGGACCCCCGCTGCTCCTCGTCCACGGACTGGGCTCGGCAGCCACCACCTGGGACCCGCTGCTCCCGCGGCTGGCCGCCCGCTACGACGTCGTTGCGGTCGACCTCCCCGGTCATGGGCGCTCCCCGGCGCTGCCGCGCACCGAGCCGGCCACGCCGGCCCGGCTGGCCAGGACCGTCGGGGCCCTGCTCGACCACCTCGGCTGGGACCGCCCGCACCTGCTCGGCAACTCCCTGGGCGGCTGGGTCAGCCTGGAGTTGGCGGCCGACGGCCGGGCCCGGTCGGTGACCACGCTGGCCCCGGCCGGGCTGTGGCTGCGCCCCAGCCAGCGGCGCAACCCGGTGGTCCGGGTGAACCGGGTCGCGGCCAGGGCCACCCGCGGGGTCCAGCCGGTGGTGCTGCGGTCGCGGGCCTTACGCCGGCTGGCCTTCGCCTCGGTGTCCGCCTGGCCTGCGCAGATCCCCTACGACGTCGCGCTGGAGGCGGCCCGCGCCCAGACCGACGCCTCCGGCTACCCGGCCGCCCTCGACGGCACCCTGGGGCTCCGCTTCGACCGGGCCGGCTCGATCCCCTCCGACGTCCCGGTCACCGCCGTGTGGGGCGACCGCGACCACGTGCTGCCCGCCCGGTCCACCCAGGAGCGGTCGCTGCTGCCGGCCCACGCCCAGTGGGTGGTGCTGCCGCACTGCGGGCACGTCCCGCAGTGGGACGCCCCCGGTGCCGTGCTCAGGCTGCTGGACCGGACGACGGACCGGACGAGCGACGCCGGCTGACCGGCGCCGCCGCCCAGCGCACCAGCAGGGCGCCCAGGCCGAGCAGCAGCGCGGCCACCGCCGGGGTCATCGGCAGCACGACCAGCGTCGCCGTCCGCCGCGACAGCACGCCGGCGAACCCGGCCACCGAGAAGCCCAGGACGCCGAGCAGCGAGAGGGCCAGGCCGAGCGCGGCCAGCCCGTCGCGGTGCGCGCGTCGCTGCCCCGGCGGCGGAACGACCAGCCGGCGCGGCCGCTCGAACCGCCGGAACAGCGCCACCAGCACGGTCAGCACCGCGACGACGAGCAGCAGGAACACCAGCCGCAGCAGCCACCAGGACACGCTGCCGACGTCGGGGAAGAACGGCCCGCCCGACAGCAGCAGACCGCCGCTCACCATGGTGATCGCGGTGAGGTGCCACAGGAATGCGGTCATGGCCACGCCGCTGGCCGCGACGACGACCGTCCACGGTCCGCGGCCGGCCATCAGCCGGGTAAGCGCGGGGCGCAGCAGCAGGGCCAGGCCGAGCAGCCAGGCCGAGAACGTCAGCAGCGCGAACGACGGCGTCATGTTGGACGTCGTCTCACCGGGCAGCGCCACCATCGACCGCGGGTACGGGCCGAGTGCCACCAGCGCGACGGTGAGCACCAGACCCACCCCCGCGAGCGTCAGCGCGAACCGCCGGCCGCCCCGCTGCGGGCCGCCGTCCGCGTAGAGGAACCCGCACTGGTGCACCACCAGCCAGACGAACGCGAAGTTCAGGGAGCCCACGTAGGGCAGGTCCAGCCCGATCCGCAGCACGTCCACGACGGCGACCAGGGCCGTGAGCACGACGAGGACCCGGACGCCGAACCGCCGGTGGGCCGGCAGCATCCACGGGGCGAACGCGACCACGCCGAGGTAGATCCCGATGAACCACAGCGGCTGGGCCACGATCCGCAGCACCATCACGGCGCGGTCGTCCAGCCGCCCGAGCGCCTCGACCACCACGCCCGCGACCAGCCCGGTCCCCGCGAACGCGATCGTCGGCACCAGCAGGCGGTCCGCGCGCGTGCACGAAGTCGGCGTAGCTGCCGTCGCGGCCGGCCAGTGAGCCGAGCGCGACCGCGTGGGCGAAGCCGCCGACCGCGAAGAACCACGGCATCACCTGGAACAGCCAGGTCAGCAGCTGGGCCGAGGGGACCAGGACGAGCGTGTTCGTCACGGTGGCCCGGCCGTCCGGGGCGACCACGACGGCGGCCATCAGGAAGTGGCCCAGCATCACGCGAGCAGGGCGAGCACCGCCAGCAGGTCGACGAACCGGTCCGCGCCCTCGGGTGTCGCGGCCGCCAGGTCCCGCGCGGACGGCGATCGTGAGGGAGGCGGCGCCGCGGGTCCGGCCACGGTCTCAGGGGAGGGCCGGGCCGCGGGCGCCGTACGCTGATCGCCGTGCCCGACGAGGTACCGGCGCTGGTCACCCTCGACCTGTGGGGGGTGGCCGCCCGAGCCGTCCCCGCGGCCCTGCTGCACATGGGGCTGGACCGGCGTCCGGTCCGGCGCACGCCCGGGCTGCGGTTCGCCAAGCTGCTGGGCACCGGCGACGGCCGAACCTTCACCCCGCGCGACGCCGACGTCCACCACTGGGGGCTGCTGGCCACCTGGGCGAGCACCGCGGACGCCGACGCGTTCGACGACTCCGCCGTCGTGCGGTCCTGGCAGCGGCGCTCCTTCGAGCGGCTGCACGTGGCCATGCGCCCGCTGGCCAGCAGGGGCACCTGGGCCGGACGGCGGCCGTTCGGCGTCCCGGCGCCCGGGCGGCACGACGGGCCCACGGCAGCGATCACCCGGGCCCGGCTGCGGCCGCAGTCGATGGCGACGTTCTGGCGGGCCGTCCCGCCGGTGAGCGAGCGGCTGAAGCGGACCCCCGGTCTGCTGCTGGCCACCGGCATCGGCGAGGCCCCGGTCGGCCTGCAAGGCACCTTCAGCCTGTGGGACTCGCCCGACGCTCTCACCGCCTTCGCGCACCGCACGCCCGAGCACCAGGCCGTGGTCGCCCGCACGCCAGAGGTCGGCTGGTACGCCGAGGAGCTGTTCGCCCGGCTCGCCGTCGTGGAGGCCGGCGGGACGTTCGGTGGGGTCTCGATACGCGTGCCCCGCTGATCGTCGCCTAGGCTGCCCCCTCGTGACCGGATGGCAACCAGGCCGGGCAGGTGACCGGTGAGCGTCCGGTCATACTCGGGCCCGCACGCAGACCACCGCCACCACGGCCGCTCGGGGCTGGTGCGGTGGCTGCCGTGGCTGCTCGCCCTCAGCGTGGTGGGGCTAGAGATCGCGTTCCCGCTGGTGCACGGTGACGCCCGCCGCGACGTCACCGTGGCGACCGTCGTCACGTTCTTCCTGGCCTCCGCGTTCCACGCGCTGATCTGGCGGGGCCCCTGGTGGTCCGCCTGGTACCTGCTGGTCACCGTGGGGGGCGGGCTGGCGGTCGAGGCCGTGGGGGTGCGCACCGGGCTGCCGTTCGGCCACTACGAGTACGGCACCGCGCTGGGGGCGACCGTGCTCGGGGTGCCCTGGCTGATCCCGCTGGCCTGGGCGATGATGGCCTACCCCGCGCTGATCGCGGCCCGGAGGCTGTCCCGCTCCGCCGTGGTCACCCCGCTGCTCGGCGCCCTGGCGCTGTCCTCCTGGGACCTCTTCCTCGACCCGATGATGACCGGCGAGCGCTACTGGACCTTCACCAACCCCGGGCTGGTGCTGCGGAACGTGCCGGGGGTGCCGGCCAGCAACTTCCTGGGCTGGTTCGTCACCGCGCTGGTCATGATGCTGCTGCTCGACCGGCTGCCTCGGCGCAGCGCGCCGGACGGCCAGCCGGCCTTCCTGTTCCTGTGGACCTACGTGTCCTCGGTGGTGGCCAACGCGTTCTTCTTCGACCGCCCGGCGGTGGCCCTCTACGGCGGCATCGCCATGGGCGTCGTCGCCGTCCCCTACGCCTGGGTGCTGTGGTCCGGCCGGGACTGACCTGCGCGGCGGTCACCACCGGATCGGCGGCCGCCCTGGCCGGAACCCTGCACACGGCGGTGAACCTGCGGCGGCTGCGGGTGCCACCCGTCGACCCCGCCCCGGTGACCGAGCGGGTGTCCGTGCTGCTGCCGCTGCGCGACGAGGCCCGCCGGGTGGCTCCGTGCCTGCGGTCGCTGCTCGCCCAGGTGCGGGTCCCGGACCTGCAGATCCTGGTGCTGGACGACGGCTCCGCTGACGGCACCGCCGACGTCGTCCGGTCGGTCGTGGCCGGCGACCCCCGGGTGACCCTGCTGGACGGCGGCCAGGACACGCCGCCCGACGGCTGGCTGGGCAAGCCGTGGGCCTGCCACCGGCTGGCGCAGCGGGCCACCGGGGACGTGCTCGTCCTCGTGGACGCCGACGTGGTGCTGGCCCCCACCGCGGTGGCCGCCACCGTGACGTTGCTGCGCTCGGCCGGGCTGGACCTGGTCTCGCCGTACCCGCGGCAGCTGACCGGGTCGGTGGCCGAGCGGCTCGTGCAGCCGCTGCTGCAGTGGTCCTGGCTGACCACGCTGCCGATGGGTGCCGCCGAGCGGTCGCCGCGGGAGTCGCTCGCCGCCGCGAACGGGCAGCTGATCGCGGTCGACGCGGGCGCCTACCGGGCCGCCGGCGGGCACGCCGCCGTCCGCGGCGAGGTGCTCGACGACGTGGCGCTGATGCGCGCGGTGAAGCGCTCGGGCGGGCGCGGGACGGTGGCCGACGGCACCGCGATCGCCACCTGCCGGATGTACGAGGGGTGGGCCGACCTCGAGGCCGGCTACGCCAAGTCGCTGTGGTCGGCGTTCGGCTCCCCGGCCGGCGCCGCCGCCGTGATGGCCGGTCTCGGGGTGGCCTACGTGCTGCCGGCCGCGGCCGCGCTGCGCGGGTCACCGGTCGGGCTGGCCGGGTACGCCGCGGGCGTCGCCGGGCGGGCCCTGGTGGCCCGGCGCGTGGGCGGGCGGGTCTGGCCGGACGCGCTGGCCCACCCGGTCTCGGTCACCCTGTTCGGGTACCTCGCCGCGCAGTCCTGGCGGCGCAAGCGCCGCGGCGAGCTGCAGTGGAAGGGCCGCCCGGTCTGAGCCTCCCGCGGATGGGAGGATCCCTGGCGTGGCCAGGGTGGTGGTGATCGGCGCCGGCATGGGCGGCCTCGCCGCGGCGGCCCGGCTCGCCGCGGCGAAGCACCAGGTGACCGTGGTGGAGCGGTCCACCGCGCCCGGGGGCAAGCTGGCCAGCTACCAGCGCGACGGCTTCGTCTTCGACACCGGCCCGTCGCTGCTCACGCTGCCCGCCGTCTACCGGGACCTGTTCCTCAAGACCGCCGTCCGCCGGGCCGGAGCGGCGCTGGAGGACAACGTCGAGCTGGTGCCGGTCGACCCGGCGTTCGGCTACCGGTTCGCCGACGGCACCTCGGTTGAGCTGCCCAACGCCTCCCGGGACGGCGCGGCCGACGCCCTGGACGCCGCACTCGGCGCCGGAACCGGACAGCAGTGGACGGGGCTCGTCGACCGCGGAGCGGCCATCTGGCAGGTGACCCGTCGTCCGTTCCTCACCAGCCCGCTGACCGGGCCCTGGCAGCTGGTCCGGCAGTCGATCCGGCTGCGCGACCTGCGCACGGTGGCCCCATTCACCTCGCTGCGCGGGCTCGGTCGGCAGTACCTGCACGACCCGCGGCTGCGGCAGCTGCTCGAGCGGTACGCGACCTACGCCGGCTCCGACCCGCGCCGGGCCCCCGCAGCGCTGGCCACCATCCCCTACGTGGAGCAGACCTTCGGCGCCTGGCACGTGGGCGGCGGCCTGGCCCGGCTGGCGACGGCCACCTACGACCGCTGCCTGGACCGGGGGGTCGGCTTCCGGTTCGGCGCGGATGCCGTCGAGGTGACCCTGGACGGTGGCCGCGCGTCCGGCGTCCGGCTGGCCGACGACGAGACGTTGCCCGCGGACGTGGTGGTGGCCAACGCCGATGCGAGCCACCTGTACCGGGACCTGCTCCCCCGCCCGGTCGCGGCCCCCGTGCTGGACCGGCTGGCCAGGACCACCCCTTCGCTGTCCGGTTTCGTGCTGCTGCTGGCCGTCCGGGGCCGCACGCCGGGACTGCGGCACCACACGGTGGTGTTCAGCGCCGACTACGACGCGGAGTTCGACGCGATCTTCGGGCCGCAGCCGCACCCGGTCGAGCACCCCACCGTGTACGTGTGCGCGCCGGACGACCCGGCGATGCGCCCGGACGCCGAGCACGAGTCCTGGTTCGTGCTCGTCAACGCGCCCCGACACGACCCTGAGCACGGTGTCGACTGGGACGCCCCCGGTCTGGCCCAGGCGTACGCCGACCGGGTGCTCGCCGTGCTGGCGGCGCGCGGGCTGGACGTCCGGGACCGGCTGCTGTGGCACGAGGTCCGTACCCCCGCGGACCTCGAGCGGGCCACCAGGGCGCCGGGCGGCTCGATCTACGGCACGTCGTCCAACGGGCCGAGGGCGGCGTTCTTGCGCCCGGCCAACGCCAGCCCGGTGCCGAGGCTGTTCCTCGTGGGCGGCTCGGCCCACCCCGGCGGCGGGCTGCCGCTCGTGGGCCTGTCCGCCGAGATCGTCGCCGAGCTCATCGGCCCGGCCTGACCACCCCTCCGCGCCACCGCCCTGATCACCGTGAGCGGGCGGCTCAGCCGGAGTCGCCCTCCTCGCCCAGCCAGCGGGCCAGCGAACCACGGCGGCTGACCGCCCGCAGCCGCCGCTCCGCCGCCGACCGGCTGGTCGAGGTGGCCACCACCACCAACCGGTCACCGACCCGCAGCCGCGTCGTCGGGTCGGGCACCCGGCTGTCCCCGTCCCTGACCACCAGCGTCACGGCGGCGCCGCGGGGCAGCCGCAGGTCGTCCACGTACGCCCCGGCCAGCCGGGAGCCCTCGACCACCCGGACGTCGAGCAGCGAGGCGTCCAGCTCGTCCAGCGGGGCGGTCTCCACCTCGAGCTCGCCGGTCTCCTCGGGGGCCACCACCTTCAGCCGCCGGGCCACCCAGGGCAGCGTCGGCGCCTGGACGACGGTGAAGACGAGCACCAGCACGAACACCGTGTCGAACATCTCGACTGCGTACGGCGTGCCCTCGGACAGCGGGATCGTGGCCAGCACGATGGGCACCGCGCCCCGCAGCCCGGCCCAGGCGACGAACGCCTGCGCCCGCCATGGCACCCGGAACGGCGCCGCGCTCACCAGCACCGACAGTGGCCGGGCCAGGACCAGCAGGGTCAGGCCGGTCACCAGGGCGGGACCCACGGCGTGCGGAAGCCGGCTGGGCACGGACAGCAGGCCGAGCAGCACGAACAGCCCGATCTGGGCCAGCCAGGCGAGACCCTCGGCGAAGCCCAGCACCGCGCGCCGGTGCGGCAGCCCCGGCATCCCGAGCAGCAGCGCGCACACGTACACGGCCAGGAAGCCGCTGGCGTGCAGCACCACCGTGCCGGAGTAGGCAGCCGCGGTGATGGCCATCGCCGCGAGCGGGTACAGGCCGGACGCCGGCAGCGCGATCCGGGCCAGCAGCAGGCGCCCGGCCGAGCCGACCAGCAGGCCGGCCGCGGCACCGGCCGCGAGCTCGTAGACCATGAGCGGGGCCAGCTGCCAGGCCGGCCCGGTGCCCCAGCTCGGTGCCGAGACCGCCGCGACGAGCACGACGACGGGCGCGTCGTTGAACCCCGACTCCGCCTCCAGCAGGCCGCGCAGCCGGGCCGGCAGCCGGACCTGGCGCAGCACCGAGAACACCGCGGCCGCGTCGGTCGAGGACACCACGGCGCCGAGCAGCACCGCCGTCCGCCAGTCCATGGAGAGCAGGTAGCGGCCGGCGACCGCGACGACGAGGACCGAGACGGCCACCCCCACCGTGGCGAGGACCGCCGCGCGGCCGAGCACCGGCCGCACCTGGGCCAGCCGGGTGGTGAGACCGCCCTCCGCCAGGATGACCGCGAGCGCGATCAGCCCGAGGTCGCGGGTCAGGACGGCGTCGTCGAACCGGATGCCGAGGCCGGACTGCCCCAGCGCCATGCCCAGCCCCAGGTACAGCAGCAGGCCGGGCAGGCCCAGCCGGTAGGCCAGCCGCACGGCCAGCACGCCGACCAGCACGATGACCGCGCCGGCCAGCAGCGCCAGGGCCAGCTGGGTGTCCACGCCCCCATCCTGCCGAAGTCAGCGCAGCCGACGTCCCAGCACGACCAGCAGCTGGACCAGGCCGACGACCCCGAGGACCAGCCACACCACCGCGCCCCCTTGCGCCCAGGGTCCGGCACCCCCGTCAGCTGCCGCCGCCGCCGCGAGCGCCAGGGCCAGCGCGGTGACGATCACCCGGGTCGGCCGCTCGGCCACCGTGATCATGCCCACGTCGGGCAGCCCACCGGCGGCGGCCCGGGCCCGGGCGTACTCGTGCAGCAGGGTGACCACCCCAGCGGCCACGCAGACCCATGCGGGAGCGCCGGCGAGGTACAAAGCCAACAGGTACAGAAGGTCAGAGCAACGGTCCACCAGCGAGTCGAGCACGAAGCCGAAGGCGGTGGTCCGGTCGGTCAGCACGGCCACCGCGCCGTCCACGCCGTCTAGGACACCGGACAGCACGACCACCAGCGCGGCCAGCAGCAGCCAGCCGGCGCCGGCCCAGGCGAGCGCGGCCACCGCCCCGGCGGCGACCAGCCCGAGCAGCGTGACGGCGTCCGGAGGAACCCCGGCCACCGCGAACGGACGGGCCACGGCGTACATCAGGCGCAGCCAGCCGCCCACCCAGACCGATGCGCCCGGGTCGTACCCGCCGTGCAGCCCCGACCACCGGGCCAGGTACTCGTCGCGGCCCAGCGGCGCGGGACGGCTCAGGCCAGCCCCCAGCGGACCACGACCGACGCCTCGACCGAGGACAGCCCGGCCTCCACGGGCAGCGCCTCCGCCGAGGCCATCAGCGCCAGCCGGGGGCTGATCGGCCCCGGGCCGCCACGGACCGGCGCCTCGCTGATCTCCAGCACCGGGCCCAGCCCGCGACCGGCCAGCCCGGCGTACTGCTCGGCCCGCCCCCTCGCGTCGGCGAACGCCGCGTCCCGCGCCGCCCGGTGCAGCGCGGCCAGGTCGTCGTGCTCGAGCCGGGTGCCCTGGACCCGGGCGGCGTCCCCACCGGCCGCCACCAGCGACGGCAGCAGCTCGGATGCGGCCGCCAGCTCCCGCACCCGCACGGTCAGCGACAGCACGGCGCGGTAGCCCAGCGGCCGGCCCTTCGGATCGGTCTGCGGCCACAGCTGGGTGCCGGCCGACCTCAGGTCGGCCCGCTCGACCCCGGCCACGAGCGCCGCGTCGCGCATCCGGGTCAGCGCCGCGCCGGCCTCGCCCAGCGCGGTGGCCGCATGCTGGGCGCCGGCCTCGGCGGCCAGGTCGAGCACCACGACGTCGGGCGGCGCGGCGGCCGTCCCGGTGCCCACGACGGTCACGCTGGGCCCTGGGAACACGCTGGCGGGCTCGCTCATGCGCCCAATTGTGTCAGCGGCGGGCCGCGCGGTGGTGCAGTCCAAGCGCCTGGTAGATCTCCCGGGTCGCCGTGGACCGGTTGAGCGTGTAGAAGTGCAGCCCCGGCGCACCGCCGTCGAGCAGCTGCTCGCACAGCTCGACCGCGGCCTCCACGCCGATCGCGCGCACCGCCTCCGGGTCGTCCTGGACGGCGGTCAGCCGCTCGGCCAGCTCGCCCGGCAACGCCGCCCCGGACAACTGCGCGAAGCGCTGGATCTGCCGCACGTTGGTCACCGGCATGATCCCCGGGATGATCGGCACCCGGGCGCCGTGGCGCTCGGCGCGCTCCACCAGCCGGAAGTAGTCCTCGACCCGGAAGAAGAACTGGGTGACGGCAAAGTCCGCCCCGGCGGCCACCTTGGCCGCCAGGTGCCGGGCGTCGGTGTCCAGGTCCGGGGACTCCGGGTGCCCCTCGGGGAAAGCCGCCACCCCGACGCTGAAGTCGCCCAGCCCGCGCACCAGCCGGACCAAGTCGTCGGCGTGCTGCAGCCCGTCGGGGTGCGGCACCCACGGCGTCCCCGGGCCGCCCTGCGGGTCGCCACGCAGCGCGAGCACCGTGCGCACGCCGGCCTCGGCGTAGCCGCCGACCACCCGGCGCAGCTCGGCGACGGAGGAGCCGACGCAGGTGAGGTGGCCCATGGGGGTGAGCGTCGTCTCGCTGCCGATCCGCCCGGTCAGCCGGGTGGTGCGATCGCGCGTCGAGCCCCCGGCGCCGTAGGTGACCGAGACGAACGTCGGCGCCAACGGCTCCAGCTCACGCAGCGCCCGCCACAGCTGGCGCTCCCCGTCGTCGGTCTGCGGCGGGAAGAACTCGAACGAGAACGACCGGTGGCCGTCGGCGAGCAGCTCGGCGACCGTGGCGGAGCCGCCGGGCATCGTGGAGGCGGTCCCGCGGGTCATGCCGCCCAAGGGTACGGAACGGCGGCGGACCTGTCGGAACGAGGCCGCGCACCTAGGCTGCTGGCATGGGCGGGACTGCGACGGAGGCCGAGGACCTCAGAGCCCGGGTGCAGAAGGCCCTGGACGAGTTCCTCGCCGTCCAGGGCCCCCGGCTGCAGGGCATCAGCGAGGACCTGGCCCCGCTGCTGGACTCAGCCGTGACCCTGCTGTCCGGCGGCAAGCGGCTGCGCCCGGCGTTCGCCTACTGGGCGTGGCGCGGCGCCGGCGGTGCGGACAGCGAGCAGATCGTCCGGGCGGCCGCCTCGCTGGAGCTGCTGCAGGCCTGCGCGCTGATCCACGACGATGTGATGGACCGCTCGGACACCCGGCGCGGCCAGCCCGCGGCGCACCGCGGGTTCGCCGCCCTGCACCGGGGGCACGGCTGGCTGGGATCGCCGGAGGACTTCGGCGTCGGCTCGGCGATCCTGCTGGGCGACCTGTGCCTGGCCTGGGCGGACGAGCTGCTGTTCGACTCCGGGCTGCCCGCGGGCGCCCTGCTGCACGCCAAGCCGGTGTTCGACGTCATGCGCAGCGAGCTGATGGCCGGGCAGTACCTGGACCTGCTGGAGCAGGCCCTCGGCGGCGGGTCGGTCGAGCGGGCCATGCGGGTGGTCCGGTACAAGAGCGCCAAGTACACCGTCGAGCGGCCGCTGCACCTCGGAGCGGCCCTCGCCGGTGCGAGCCAGGAGCTGCTCGAGGCCTACTCCGCCTACGGGCTGCCGCTCGGTGAGGCGTTCCAACTGAGGGACGACGTCTTGGGGGTGTTCGGCGACCCGGAGGAGACCGGCAAGCCAGCCGGGGACGACCTGCGCGAGGGCAAGCGCACCGTGCTCGTGACGACCGCGCTGGCCCGGGCCGCCCCGGCCGATGCGGCCCGGCTGCGCTCCGACCTGGGCGACCCGGACCTGGACCAGGACCGGGTCGTCGAGCTGCGCCGGATCATCCAGGACACCGGCGCCCTCGAGCACGTGGAGCGCCTGGTCGCCGAGCTGACCGCCCGCTCGATGGCCGCCCTGCAAGCCAGCCCGGTCAGCGCACCGGCGCGCGACGTCCTCGGTCAGCTCGCGGTGGCGGCGACGACGCGTCGGGGCTGACCGGCCGGTCCCACCCGCTCACGCCCAGCACCAGCTCGAGGACGACGATCGCGGCCGCCCCGACGGCGAGCGCCACGCCGGTGGCCTCGAGGGTGGGCAGCGCGAAGGCGAAGAAGTCCCTGACGAACGGCACCATGAGCACCAGCGCGAACCCGGCGAGCAGGGTGCCCACCAGCAGCAGCCGCAGCGGCGACAGCGGCCGGGCCAGCACGACCACCGCCCACCACACGACGAGGAACAGCACCATGGCGGCCAGCGTGCTGGCCTCGGCCGTGGTGACGTCCTCATCCAGCCGGGCCGAGGCGTAGGCGCCGAAGGTCGCCACCGCGGCCACCACCCCCGCGGGCACCGCGAAGCGCAGCACCCGGGGGATGAACCCGGCCTGGGCCCGCCGCGTGTTGGGGGCCAGCGCCAGGAAGAAGCCCGGGATGCCGATGGTCAGCGCCGTCACCACGGTCAGGTGCCTCGGCAGGAACGGGAACGGCAGCCCCAGCACGCCGCACAGGACCGACAGCAAGGTGGCGTAGACGGTCTTGGTGAGGAACAGGTTGGCCACCCGCTCCACGTTGTTGATCACCCGACGGCCCTCGGCCACCACGGTCGGCAGCTGCTCGAACCGGTTGTCCACGAGCACCAGCTGGGCCACCGCTCGGGTGGCGTCACTGCCGGACGCCATGGCGATCCCGAGGTCGGCGTCCTTGACGGCCAGCACGTCGTTGACGCCGTCCCCCGTCATCGCGACCACGTGGCCCCTGGACTGCAGCGCCGCGACCATCGCCTGCTTCTGCCGGGGGGTCACCCGGCCGAAGGCGACCGCCCCCTCGACCACGTCGGCCAGCGCCTCGGGGTCGGTGGGCAGGGTGCCACCGTCCACCCCGTCGCCGGCGCCGGGCACCCCGAGGGTGCTCACCACGGTGGCCACCGTCCGCGGGTTGTCCCCCGAGATGACCTTGACGGCGACGCCCTGCTCGGCGAAGTAGGCGAGCGTCTGCGCGGCGTCCGGCTTGATCCGCTGCTCGAGTACGAGCAGCGCCGCGGGCCGGGTGGGGCCGAGCTGGTCCGGCCCGGCCAGGTCGGACGCCGCCAGCACGAGCACCCGGCGCCCGGTGGCGGCGACCTGGTCGGCGGTGGCCCGGGCGGGGTCCCCGACCGGCAGCAGCACGTCCGGCGCACCGAGCACCCACGAGCCCAGGCCGTCCAGGGTGGCGCCGCTCCAGCGCCGCGCGGACGAGAACGGCACCACCGCCGTGGCCGTCGGCGCGCCCGCCGCGGGGTAGCGCCGCGCGACCGCGGCCAGGCTGGCGTTCGGCGCCGGCTCGGTGCCGACCAGCCCGGCCAGCACCTGCGGAATCGGTGCGGCGGCGTCCACGACCCGGACGTCGGCCAGGTGCATGCCCGGCTCGGTGAGTGTCCCGGTCTTGTCCAGGCACACGACGTCCACCCGGGCCAGCAGCTCGACCGCCGGCAGCTCCTGCACGAGCACCTGGTGCCGGCCGAGCCGGACCACACCGACGGCGAAGGCCACACTGGTGAGCAGCACCAGCCCCTCGGGAATCATGGTGATCACCCCGGCAACCGCACCGCTGACCGCGGTGCCGAAGTGCTCGTGGCTGCGCAGCTGGCTCCAGGTGAGCAGCACCGCCACCGGGACCATGATCGTGACCATCACCCGGAGGATCGTGTTGATGCTCGCCATCAGCTGCGAGTGCACCAGGGTGAACCGGCGGGCCTCCTCGGCCAGCCCGGCCGCGAAGGCGTGCGAGCCCACGGCGGTGGCCTGGTAGCAGCCGGTCCCGGCCATCGCGAACGAGCCGGACAGCACCGGGTCGCCGACCTGCTTGTGCACCGGGTCGGACTCCCCCGTGAGCAGCGACTCGTCGACCTCGAGGGCCGCCGAGGCGCACACCACGCCGTCCACGACGATCCGGTCGCCGGACGACACCGGGAGCACGTCGTCCAGGACGATCTCGCCCGGCTCGACCTCCCGCTGCTCGCCGTCGCGTAGCACGGTGGGCCTAACCGCCCCGAGCACGGCCAGCCGGTCGAGGGTGGCCTTGGCCCGCAGCTCCTGGACGATGCCGATGCCGGTGTTGGCGACGACGACCAGGCCGAACAGCGCGTCCCGCCAGTTGCCGTAGACCAGGACGACGACGGTGAGCGTCCCGAGGATCGCGTTGAACACGGTGAACGTGTTGCCCCGGACGATCTGGCCCACCGTGCGGCTCGGCGCGCTGGGGACGGCGTTCAGCTGGCCGCGGGCGACACGCTCGGAGACCTCGGCCGAGGTCAGGCCCACCCGCGGGTCCGTCACGCCCGCAGGCTACGACCCCACCGACGAGCGGGTCAGCCGTTGCTCGCCTAGGCTCGCTGAGGTGCGCACGGTGAGCGGCCCCACCGACCACGTCGTCGTGGTGGGTGCCGGCTTGGCCGGGCTCTCGGCGGCGCTGCGGCTGGCCGGCGCGGGCCGCCAGGTGACGGTGCTCGAGCGGGCCGCGGTCCCCGGGGGGCGGGCCGGGCTGCTCGAGGTGGACGGCTACCGGTTCGACACCGGGCCGACCGTGCTCACCATGCCCGACCTGATCGCGGACGCGCTGGACAGCGTCGGCGAGCGGATGGCGGACTGGCTGGACCTGCGGCCGGTGGACCCGCTGTACCGGGCCTACTACCCGGACGGCTCCACCCTCGACGTGCACAGCGACCCCGAGGCGATGGCCGAGGAGGTCGCCCGGTGCTGCGGCCCGGCCGAGGCGGACGGCTACCGGCGCTATGTGGAGTTCGTGTCCCGGCTGTACCGCTACGAGATGCGCGACTTCATCGACCGCAACATCGACTCGCCGCTGGACCTGCTCACCCCGAACCTGGCCCGCCTGGTCGCCGCCGGCGGGCTGCGCCGGCTGGCCCCGAAGGTGGGCCAGTACCTCAAGGACCCGCGCACCCAGCGGGTGTTCTCGTTCCAGGCGATGTACGCGGGGCTGTCGCCGTACGACGCGCTCGCGCTCTACGCGGTGATCGCCTACATGGACTCGGTGTCCGGGGTGTACTTCCCGGTCGGCGGCATGCACGCGGTGCCCAGGGCGCTGGCCGGCGCCGCGCAGAAGCACGGGGTGCGCCTCCGGTACTCCACCGAGGTGCAGCGGGTGGAGGTCGTGGGCTCGCGGGCCGTGGCGGTTCGCACCGCCGACGGCGAGCGGATCCGCTGCGACGCGGTCGTGCTCAACCCGGACCTGCCGGTGGCCTACCGCGACCTGCTCGGCCGGGAGCCCTGGACGGTGCGGCGGCTGACCTACTCGCCGTCCTGCGCGCTGCTGCTGGTCGGCTCCTCGGCGTCCTACTCGAAGATCGCCCACCACAACATCCACTTCGGCCGGTCCTGGCGGGGCGTCTTCTCCGAGCTGATCGACGAGGGCCGGCTGATGTCCGACCCGTCGCTGCTGGTGACCAACCCGACCCGGTCCGACCCGGGGCTGGCGCCGGCGGGTCGGCAGATCTACTACGCGCTGTTCCCCACGCCCAACACCGAGGCGGGGCTGGACTGGGAGCGGCTCGGCCCGCGCTACCGCGACGTCATGGTGCGGACCCTCGAGCAGCGCGGCTACCTCGGCTTCGGCGACGCCATCGAGGTCGAGGACCTGACCACCCCGCTGCAGTGGCTGCAACGAGGCATGGAGCGCGGGGCGCCGTTCTCCGCGGCGCACTCGTTCCGGCAGACCGGGCCGTTCCGCCCCGGCAACCTGTGGGGCGAGAACGTCGTGTTCGCCGGGTCCGGCACCCAGCCGGGCGTGGGCGTGCCCATGGTCCTGATCAGCGGCCGGCTCGCGGCCGAGCGGGTGATCGGCCGTGACCAGGCGTACACGTCCCGCTCCTGGCGGTGACCGTCCGGGACGACGTGCCGTAAGCCACTCGATCCGCGGAGGCTTCCGGCCCTATCCTGGAGTGGCCATGGCCCTTGTCGACCAGGCCGAGCGGGACGCCGCCTCGGCTAGCCCAGTCTTCGCGGAAGAGCCGGCCGAGTCCTCGGCCGGCCTCGTCGCGGCTTTCGCCGTCCCCGGGTTCCTGGGCTCCTCGCTGGCCGCCGCCGGCGCCGTCTCGGTCGGCTGGATCGCCCGCTCCTCCGGCCTGGCCTCCGCCCCGGTCGTCGAGCAGCTGCGCACCATCCCGGCCTTCTCGCTGTTCGGCAAGATGCTCGTCGTCCTGGGCATCGGCCTGCTGCTGCAGGCGTGGCTGCAGCTGGGCCTGCACGTGCGCCAGCACCGGGTCGACCACCCGGCCGGGCTCGGCAAGCTGGTCTGGTGGTGGTCCGCGCCGCTCGTGGTGGCGCCCGTGCTGTTCAGCCGTGACGTGTTCAGCTACGTCGCGCTGAGCCGGCTGCTGCCCAACGGCATCGACCCGTACCTGTACGGCACCGGCACCTTCGCCACCTACTACACCGACGGCGCGGACTCGCTGTGGCGCACCTCCCCCGCGCCCTACGGCCCGGTGTGGATGGGGCTGTCCAACGTCGTCTACGGGACGACGCACGCCGAGGCCAACCTGGCGCTGCTGGCCTTCCGGCTGCTGGCGCTCGCGGGGATCGCCCTGCTTGTCGTCTTCGTGCCCCGGCTGGCGGAGGCCTGCGGGGTGGACGCCGCGAAGGCCGTGTGGCTCGGTGTCCTCAACCCGCTGGTCCTCATGCACTTCGTCTCGGCGGCCCACAACGACGCCCTCATGGTCGGCCTGCTCGTGGCCGGGGTCGCGCTGGCGCTGGAGCGACGGTTCCTGCTCGGGCTGCTGATGGTGACGCTGGCCGGCGCGGTGAAGGCTCCGGCGCTGCTGGCCCTGCCGTTCGTGGCGCTGGCCTGGGCCGGCGTGGGCGCCTCCTGGGCCCGCCGGATCGGGGGCTGGGTCGTCGCCGGGGCGGTGGCGCTCAGCACGTTCGGCGTGCTCAATGTGCTGCTCGGCCTCAACTTCGGCTGGGTGTCGGCGCTGCAGACTCCCGCGGCCGTGCGGACCCCGCTCTCCCCCATGACCGCACTGGGCATGCTCACCGGCAAGCTGGGCCAGTACCTCGGCCTGGGCTACCACGTCGACGGGACCGTAGCCGTCTTCCGGTTGGTCGGCGAGGTGCTCACCGTGGCCGTGATCGGCTGGCTGGTGCTCACCTCCGACCGGCGTCCGATCGCCCGTGGGCTCGGCCTGGCGCTGCTCGCCGTCGTCGTGCTGGGCCCGGTGCTGCAGCCGTGGTACCTGCTGTGGGGCTTCACCATCCTGGCCGCGGCGGGGCTGTCCGGCGGCAAGACCCGTGCGGCGGTGCTGCTGACGATCGGGTTCGTCATCTACAGCCTGGTCAACACCGGGGCCACCGTGGACAGCTACGGCGACCTGTCGGACGGCCTGGCCGCCCTGCTGTCGCTGGCGGTCGTGCTCGCGACGCTCGCGTCGTCCAAGCGCGTGCGGACGCTGCTGCTGGCCGACCGGCGCGGCGCCGAGCCGGAGCTCATCCAGCTCTAGGACGTCAGGACGCGCGCCGGTGGGCGTGCACGCACAGCCGGAACGCCCCGATCCGCAGCTCGTCCCCGTCTGCGAGGGCGCAGCAGTCCGTGCGCCGGCCGTTCACGTAGGTGCCGTTGACGCTGCCCAGGTCGCGGACCTCCAGCCCGCCGTCCTCGGTGCGCCGGATCTGCGCATGGTGCGGTGAGACGGTCACGTCGTCGAGCAGCACGTCACTGTCCCCGGCCCGGCCCAGGATCCGCGCCGCAGCGTCGAGCAGAACCGGCTCGGCCGCGAAACCGCCGCGGACGATGGTGAGCTCGGGGACCTGTGCCATGCCGCCAGGATGGCGCGCGGTGATGACGCTTCACTGAGAGCAGCCTTCAAGGTTGATGAGAGCCGCCCGACCTCACAACGTGGGCAGGTCCGTCTCCGGCCCGGTTCCGCGCAGCAGCACCGCGCCGGGCACGTCGTCGTCGGTCCACGCCACGCAGGCGTCCTGGAACACCTCGATAGCGACCTCGAAGCAGTCCGGGTCGCTGTCGGCGAGGGTGCCCCAGCCGTCCCACACGACGAGCACGCCGTCCGGCTCCTCCAGGTCCAGGCCGCGCAGGCACTCGTCGAGGGAGTCCCAGTTGCGGGCGAACCACGACGGCAGGTCGAAGGCCTCCGAGCAGGCGTCCATGAACCCGTCACGGTCGGTCACCTGGCCGGTGTCCAGCAGCACGTAGCGCCAGCCGTGCTCCTCGGCGCGGCGCTCAGCGTCGGCTCGGCCGTTGTAGCGGAACACGCCGTGGCGCTGTCCGCCGATCACCTGCGCGAGGCTCATGAGTGGACCTCCGGGGCGAGCGGCCTACTCCTCACGACAGGCATCCTGGCACGGTCGCCGGTAGCGTGAGACGCGTGGGTCGAAAAGAGCTTGATGCGGCGGGGATCCACGGCCCCGAACTCCGGGCGTCGTACGAGCGCTGCCGCCGGCTGAACGCCGGGCACGGGAAGACGTACTACCTGGCCACCCGGCTGCTGCCGGCCGCCAGGCGGCCGCACGTGCACGCGCTGTACGGCTTCGCCCGCTACGCCGACGAGATCGTCGACGACCTCGGCTGCACGCTGTCCCCGCCGGAACGGGCCGACCGGCTGCAGACCTGGGGGGACCGGTTCCTGGCCGACGT
Source organism: Actinomycetes bacterium (assembly GCA_036510875.1). NCBI lineage: Bacteria > Bacillati > Actinomycetota > Actinomycetes > Actinomycetes bacterium. Next base: position 41,627 of record DATCDE010000007.1, on the reverse strand, counting down.
CCGCCGGGGTTCCAGCACCGACCCGATCGGCCGGGCCGTGGTCGACACGGCGCGCCGCTTCGACCTCCCGGTGGAGCACTTCGAGGCGTTCCTGGGCTCGATGGCCATGGACCTCACCGTCACCGAGTACGCCACCTACAAGGACCTCGTCGAGTACGTCTACGGGTCGGCCTCGGTCATCGGGCTGCTGATGCTGCCGGTCCTGGGCAGCACCTCCCCAGCGGCGCGGCGGCCGGCCGAGGACCTGGGGACCGCGTTCCAGCTGGCCAACTTCATCCGCGATGTCGGCGAGGACCTCGACCGCGGCCGGGTCTACCTGCCGCTGGAGGACCTCGAGCGGTTCGGGCTGACCCGGGCCGACCTCGAGCGCCGGGTGGTCGACGACCGGGTGCGCGACCTGCTGCGGTTCGAGATCGCCCGGGTGCGCCGGCTGGAGGCAGCCGCCCGGCCCGGCATCGCCCTGCTGGACCCCAGTGCACAGCCGTGTATCGAGGCGGCCCGCGTGCTGTACTGCGGCATCGTGGACGCGGTGGAGGACATCGACTTCCAGGTGTTCAGCCGGCGGGCGCGGGTGCCGCTCACCCGCCGCGTCGCCGTCGCCGTCCCCGCCCTGGTCGCCAGCCGTCTCCCCCGTTGCGCATAGACGGTCACCCGGGTGAGGCGGGGGGTCGGAGGCGGCGGCCCCAGAAGACCCACCAGGACAGGGTCTGGAGGACGAGGGCGAAGCCGAACAGCAGGTCCTCCACCGGGGCGAAGGCGATCCTGCCGGCTCCGAGAAACGGCACCGCCGAGGACCCGACGATCGTGGCCGGGTCGTAGCGGACCACCTTCAGCCCGGTGAGCACCCCGTTGGTCACCAGCTGGAAGAACACGATGATCGCGTACGACGTCCAGAACGCCTTGCGGGTGACCAGTCGGGTCCCCAGCACCCACAGGTCCAGGACGACGGAGACGAGCACCCCGGCCACGGCCTGCTGGGTGTAGGTCACCGCTGGTCGTCCGGCTCGTCGCCGACCGGCCAGCCGCGCACCACCCGCACCGCCTCGAGGGTGAGCACCGAGCACACCGGGATCACCACGAAGAACAGCAGCTCCTCCACCGGCAGCCGCCCCAGCAGCACCCCTGTCGTCCGCCGCGGGTCGAAGGTCCACTGCCCGTGCCCGATCGCGTACAGGTCCCACACCACGAACACCGCCACCACGGGTGCCAGCGTCAACAGCAGCCGCCGCCAGCGGCGGAACACCCCGGTGTGCAGCACCACCTCGAGCCAGCTGGCGCCCAGGAGGGCGGCCAGCAGGACGCCCAGGTAGGTGCACCGGGTCACGCCCCGGCCCCACTGGTTGGCAGCTTGCGGTGGTCCCAGGACACCAGCCGGTCCACCCCCAGCCGCAGCCCCACCTGCTTGCCGACCTGCTCCAGGGCGGCGGCCCGGAACCCGGCGGCGTGCTGCGGCTCCAGGCCCTCGTACTTCAGGGCCAGGCCGGTCAGCGTGTCCGCGACCACCTCACGGTCCTCCACCAGCTCGACCGTGCCGGTCAGCTGCACGCCGCGCAGCTCCACGTACCGCTCACCGGCCTCGACCAGCGCCGAGTAGCGCGGGTCGCGGCGCAGGTTCACCACCTTCTGCGACTTGGCGAAGGTTCGCATGACGACCCGGCCCTCGTCGTCCACGACATACCACATGGGCACCGGGTCGGGCAGCCCGTCCGGGCCGAGCGTGACGAGCACGCAGATCCGACCGGACCGCAGGAAGTCGTCGGCCTCGGCCGCCGTCATGGCGATCGCGGCCCGCTGGCTGGCCACCGGACGACGGCCGGCTAGAAGCCCAGCGCCTGGGCGCGGCGCTTGACCTCGGTCCCGCGGTTCTCCACCAGCGCCTGCACCGGGGTGCCCGGCAGCGTGTCCTCAGCCGTGAACAGCCAGCGCAGCGCCTCCTCGTCGGAGTAGCCGGCGTCCGCGAGCAGGGTGAGCACCCCTGGCAGCCCCTTGACGACCCGCCCGTCCTGGACGAAGGCCGCCGGCACCCGTAGCACGCCCTCGCTGCGCACGGCCAGTACCTGGCGGTGCCTGACCAGCTGGCGGGCCCGCAGGATGTCGATGCCGAGCAGCTCGGCGATGTCGGGCAGCGGCAGCCACTCCCCGACCAGCTCGATCGTGTCAGTCACGGGAGCAGCCTGCCATGCCGGCGCTCAGCCGGCCGCGCGGATGTCGTCCAGCGCCTGCGCGACCGACACCGAGTGCTCGAGCGGCACCAGGAAGACCGCCTCGCCGCGCACCGCCGACGCGACCGACTCGACCATGATCCGGTAGGGCTCGGCGGGGGCGAACGCCAGCCGATCCTCCGAGCCGCCTTTGGTGACGACCAGCTCGGTCGCCGTCCCGGTGCTGGACGTGAACGCCTGGCCCGGCACCTCGATGCGGCCCAGCTCGCCGGTCACGGTCAGCCGCTGCGCCGTCGGCCCGGCCATGCCGCAGCGCATCCGGGCCGAGCCCCGCGGCCACTGCAGCACCGCCTCGGTGGTGAGGTCCACCAGCGTCCCCGCGCGGTCCACCACCACGTCCGAGACGGCGTCCGGCGGCGCGTCCTCGCCGAGCAGGGCGATCGCCGCGGAGGCCGTGTAGCAGCCCACGTCGTACAGCGCGCCGCCGCCGCGGGCCGGGTCCAACCGGTAGTTGCCGGTCAGGTCCTTGTCGAAGACGAACTCGGCCTCGACGGACTCCACCCCACCCACCGCGCCCTCGGCCACCATGACCTCCAGCGCGCGCTGCCGCGGGTGCCAGCGGTACCAAAACGCCTCGACGAGCAGCAGCCCGGCCCCCCGCGCCGCGTCGCCCAGGGTGGCCGTCTCCACCGCGGTGAGTCCCAGCGGCTTCTCGCACAGCACGTGCTTGCCGGCGGCCAGCGCGGCCCGGACCCACGGGTAGTGCTGGTCGTTCGGCAGCGCGATGTAGACGACGTCGACGTCCGGGTCCTCGAGCACCCCGCGGTAGTCGTCGTAGCTGCGGCCCCGGGGCTCCAGCGCCGCGGCCCGCTGGGGGTCGCGCGCAGCGACGGCCTGCAGCACCGCCCCGTCGGCCGCGTGCACCGCCGGGCCGAGCTGGGTCGAGGCGATCTCGCCCGCCCCGAGGAAACCGAACCGCACCCCATCGTTGGCCATACCCGAACCCTACGGTCCGGCCGAGACGGTCCAGCCCGGTCTTCCGGGCGAATCGGACGCCGGACCGTACACTCCTGGGGTGGACACCACGGTCACCGACGCGCTGGTGGGGCGGCTGCTGGACGGCCGCTACCGGGTTGTGCGCCGGATCGCCCGCGGCGGCATGGCGGTGGTGTACGAAGCGCTGGACACCCGGCTGGACCGCCCGGTCGCGCTGAAGGTCATGCACCCGTGGCTGGCCGAGGACGCCACCTTCGTGTCCAAGTTCATCCACGAGGCACGCTCCGCCGCCCGGTTGTCCCACCCCAACATCGTGGCCGTCTACGACCAGGGCGCGGACGACGGCACCGTGTTCCTGGCCATGGAGTACGTCCAGGGCCGCACCCTGCGGGACCTCCTGCGCGAGCGCACCCGGCTCAGCCCCCGGGAGGCCCTCGACCTGCTCGAGCCGGTGCTGTCCGCGCTGGCGGTCGCCCACCGGGCCGGCCTGGTGCACCGCGACATCAAGCCGGAGAACGTGCTGCTCGCCGACGACGGCCGGGTGAAGGTGGCCGACTTCGGTCTGGCCCGTGCTGCCACGGCCCAGACCGGGCAGACCACCCACGGGCTGCTCATGGGCACGGTGGCCTACCTGGCGCCGGAGCAGGCCAGCGGCCTGGCCGACGAGCGCAGCGACGTCTACTCGGCCGGGATCATGCTGTTCGAGATGCTCACCGGCGTGCCGCCGTTCACGGCCGAGGACGTCATGGGCGTGGTCTACCGGCACGTGCACGAGGACGTCCCACCCCCGTCGTCCGTCGTCCCGGCGCTGGCCGGCCCGCTCGATGAGCTGGTCCTCGTGGCCACCCACCGGGACCCGTCCAGCCGGCCGGCCGACGCCGCGGCCCTGCTCGAGCGGGTTGAGCTGACCCGGCATCAGCTGTCGCCCGCGCAGCTCGGGGGCAGCGGGCACCCGATCGACCTCACCCAGACCCTCATCGTGCCGATCCCGGGCACGCCCGCGGTGGTCGCCGCCGTCCCGGCCCCGGTCGGCCCGCCCGGTCAGGTCCCCAAGGCCGCGCTCGGGGCCAAGCGGCGCCGGCCGGTCGTCGTGGGCCTGCTGCTCCTGCTGCTGGTCACCACCGTCGTCGGCTACGGCGCCTGGTGGCTGGGCAGCGGCCGGTACACGGCCATGCCGTCGGTGCTCGGGCTGACCGGCGCCGCGGCCACCAGCAAGCTGCAGGCGGACGGGCTGTCCACCAAGCTCGGCGACCCGGTGTTCAGCGAGACGGTCAAGGCCGGGCTGGTCGTCGACACCCGACCGGCGCCGACCGAGCAGGTCCGCAAAGGCAGCACCGTCACGCTGGTCCTGTCCAGCGGACCCGAGCGGTACGCCGTGCCGAGCCTGGCCGGCATGACCCCCGACCAGGCCGCCGCGGCGCTGGCCGCGGTCAACCTGGTCGTGGGCACCTCGTCGAACGGCTACTCCCAGACCATCCCGGCCGGGCAGGTCATGGCGCAGGACCCGGGCGTGGGCGCGCAGGTCAAGCGGGACACCGCCGTGCGGATCACGGTCAGCCAGGGGCTGCCGCCGGTGAGCGTGCCCAAGATCACCGGCCTCGCCCTCGACCAGGCGACGACCACGCTGAAGAGCGCCAAGCTGACCATCAAGCGAGGCACCGACGCGTACAGCCAGACCGTCCCTGCCGGCTCCGTGGTCAGCCAGACGCCGGCCGCCGGGGCCTCGGTCGCCCAGGGCAGCACGGTGACCGTCGTCGTCTCCAAGGGCCCGCCGCTGGTGACCGTGCCGAGCGTCGTCGGCATGAGCACCAAGGACGCCACCAAGGCGCTGACCAAGGCCGGGTTCACCGTGAACATCAACAAGGTGCTCGGCGGGTTCTTCGACACGGTGCGGCTGCAGAACCCCTCCGGGGGTTCGCAGGCCCCGATGGGCAGTGCCATCACCCTCACCATCGTCTGAGATCCTGGCGGGCATGCCCCGCCGCCGTGTCCCGCCGCCGGTGGGCAGCCACCTACGGACCGCGGGTGGGCTGGTCAAGGGCGCCCTCGCCGATGCCGACCGGGTCGGCGCACAGGCGGCCCAAGTCTTCGTGGGCAACCCTCGCGGCTGGTCGACGAGCACCGGTGACCCCGCCGAGGACGCGGCCTTCCGGGCCGGCTGCGAGCAGCGCGGGCTGCGCATCTTCGTGCACTCGCCGTACCTGGTGAACCTGGCCAGCCCGACCCCGGGGACCGCCGAGCGCTCCACCCACCTGGTGGCGCACAGCCTGCTGCGGGCCGCCCAGGTGGGCGCCGAGGGGGTCGTCGTGCACACCGGGTCGACCGTCACCTCGACCGGCCAGGACGGCGTGGTGGCCGCGCTGGCCCAGGTGCGCGCCCTGCTGCTGCCGCTGCTCGAACGGCTGCCGGACGACGGCCCGGCCCTGCTGCTGGAGCCGACCGCGGGGCAGGGACGCTCGCTGTGCGCGACGGTCGAGGACCTCGAGCGGTACCTGGCCGCACTCGACCGGCACCCCAAGGTCGGCGTCTGCCTGGACACCTGCCACGCCTACGCCGCCGGGCACGACCTGGCCGCGCCCGGCGGCATGCGGCGGACCTTGGACGCCCTCGTCCGGGTGGTCGGCCCGGGTCGGCTGCAACTGGTGCACGCCAACGACTCCGGGGACCCCTGCGGGTCCCACCGTGACCGGCACGAGCGGATCGGCAAGGGGCGCATCGGGGAGGCTTCCTTCGCCGAGCTGCTGGCCGACCCGGCGTTGTCCGGCGTCCCAGTGGTCATTGAGACCCCCGGTGACGTCGACGACCACGCCCACGACGTGGCCCTGCTGCAGCGGCTGCGGGACCGATGAGCGTGCTGTCGCAGCGCCGGGTCTCCCCCGCGCACGGCGCCTCCATCGCCCTGGTGGCGGCCACTGCGGTGTGGGGCTCCACGTTCATCGTCGTCAAGGACGTGATCGGCCGGATGGCGGTGACCGACTTCCTGTTCTGGCGGTTCGCGGTGGCCACCGCGCTGCTGGTCGTCATCCGCCCGAGGGCGGTGCTGCGGATGTCACCGGGCGCCCGCCGGCGCGGCGTGCTGCTCGGCGGCTTCCTCGGCGCCGGCTTCCTGGCCCAGACGGCGGGGCTGCGCACGACGTCGGCGACCGTGTCCGGCTTCGTCACCGGCATGATGGTGGTCTTCACCCCGCTGGTCGCCTGGCTGGTGCTGCGGCAGCGGGTCGAGCGCAGCGCCTGGCTGGGCGTGGCCATGGCCACGGTCGGCCTCGGGCTGCTCACCGTGCGTGGCGTGTCGGTCGGCTTCGGCGAGGCGCTCACCCTGCTGGGCGCGGCGTTCTACGCGTTCCACATCGTCGGGCTGGGCGAGTGGTCCCGTCCGGACGACGCCTACGGGCTCACGCTGGTCCAGGCCGCCACGGTGGCCGGCCTGTGCCTGCTGCTCACCGCCGCGGACGGCCATGTCGCGCTGCCGCCGGACCGGTCCGCCTGGTGGGCGGTCGGCTTCATGGCGGTGGCTGCGACCGCCATCGGGTTCATGGTGCAGACCTGGGCCCAGGCGCACCTGCCGGCGACCCGGGCGGCGGTCATCTTGACCATGGAGCCGGTGTTCGCGGGGGTCTTCGCGGTCGTGTTCGCCGGCGAGCCGCTCACTTGGGCGATCCTCGTGGGTGGCCTGCTCGTCGTCACGGCGATGCTCGGCGTCGAGCTCGGCCCGCGGCGCGGCCGGGACGCCACGGTGCCTCGCCTCGAGGCGTTGTAGGCCTTCGCTGCCGTTGCGGCAATCGGGCCACGGCGAATCTTAGGTCGCCCTTTGGACTGCGTTAACACTCATTCGGGTGGTTCCGGGTTTCGACGGCGACCGACCGGGCAGACCTCCTGCTGCCCGTAGTTTCCCAACGTGAGGATCCCTCGACCCATGAACAAGACACTGCTCCGCAAGACCGTCGTCGGCGGTGTGGCGCTGCTGTCCCTCGGCGTGGCCTCCCCGGCCTTCGCCACCGGTGGCACCACCACCCCCACGTCAACGGCGGGGGCCGTGACGACCGTCCAGTCCGACAGCACCCTGACCGTGGACCAGCTCAAGGCCAAGGTGACCGCGAAGATCACCGCCCGGCAGGCGGCACTGACGGCCAAGCTCGCCGCACTCCCCACCGTGCCGACGGCGCAGATGACGGCGGACGAGATCAAGGCCAAGCAGGACCTGATCTCGATCCTGCAGACGAAGCTCACCGACTTGCAGGCCGCGGTCAACGCCGCGAGCACCGTGGCCGACGTCCAGACGGCCCTCGCGAACTACTGGGCGCCGAGCCTGACCGAGCTCCAGGCGCGGATCAACGTCATGATCACCCACCAGCTGGCCGAGCTCGACGAGAAGATCGCGAAGCTGCCGACCTCGAAGCTGGACGCCACCCAGCAGGCCGCAGCGACCGCGGCCCTGACTGCCCAGAAGGACAAGCTGACGCAGCTGCAGACTGACGTGAAGAACGCGCAGTCCGTCGCGCAGGTCCAGACTCTCCTCAAGGCCGCTGGCATCGGCGACGGCCGGCACAAGAAGCAGCACGACGGTGAGCACAGCTGGCCCATGGACACCAAGCACGGCAAGAAGGACCAGGGTCGCCACGGCGGCGGCCTCGGCCTCGGTCTTGGCCAGGGCCTCGGCAACCTGGGCGGCTTCGGCGGCCACGACTCCGGTCAGGCCGGCCACGGCCACTGACGCCTAGCCACCCACGACGCGGTGGCGCCCGGTATCCCGGGCGCTACCGCGTTGTCGTCTCAGCCTCCTGGTAGGAGTACCGCTGCTCGGTCCACGGGTCGGCCAGGTTGTGGTAGCCGCGCTCCTCCCAGAAGCCGCGACGGTCGGCCAGCAGGTACTCGATGCCACGCACCCACTTCGGGCCCTTCCAGGCGTAGCGGTGCGGCACGACCAGCCGCAGCGGGAAGCCGTGCTCGGGGGTCAGCGGCTGCCCGTTGTGGTGCGTGGCCAGGATCGTCGTCGGCAAGGTGAGGTCCTCGATCGGCAGGTTCGTGCTGTAGCCGTACTCGGCCCAGACCAGCACGTGGGTCACGTCGGGGTGCGGCGGCGCCGTGGCCAGAACGGACCGCGTGAGGACGCCGCTCCACACGTTGCGCAGCACCGAGAACTTCGTGACGCAGTGCAGGTCGGCGACCACCTCGTCGACGGGGAGCTGGTCGAGGTCCTGGTAGCCGCAGCTCAGGTTCTCCCCGCTCGCGGTGGCCCCGAAGATGCGCAGGTCCCACCGGTCAGGACGAAACTTCGGCACTGGGCCGTAGTGCCGCGCCGGCCAGCCGCGCGCCACAGTCTGCCCCGGTGGCAACCTGGTCTCCGAGCTGGCCGCGCGCACCTTCGCAGTCTCGCAGAGCCGCGTCGGCGGTCGGACGGGCACACCCATCGGATGAGACGGCCGTCCACATTGTGGACAGCGACGACAGCGGTCGGCCCACCGCCTATGCTGGCCACGTGCAGACGCGCTGGTTCGCCTATGGCTTTCCCACCGGGGCTCCCCGGTGGGCGGCGGGCGGCTTGCGGTAGCCGCACACGAACCCCCCACTCGAGCCCCGGACCCGTCCGGGGCTCTTTGCATGTCAGGAGAAGGTCATGGTCGTGGTGATGTCGCCCGAGGCGACCGACGCGGACGTCGACGCCGTGGTGGCACGGGTGGAGGGTGCGGGTGGCACCGCCTTCGTCAGCCGCGGGGTCACCCGCACCATCATCGGGCTGGTCGGCGACATCGAGCAGTTCCAGGCGCTCGAGCTGCGTGGCCTGGCGGGGGTGAGCGACGTCGTGCGGATCTCGGTGCCCTACAAGCTGGTCTCCCGCCAGCACCACCCGGACATGACGACCGTGTGGGTGGGCCCCGCCGGGCAGCGGGTACCGATCGGGCCGGACACGTTCACGCTGATCGCGGGACCCTGCGCCGTGGAGACGCCGCAGCAGACCCTCGAGGCCGCCGAGATGGCCAAGGCCGCCGGGGCCACCCTGCTGCGCGGCGGCGCGTTCAAGCCGCGCAGCTCGCCGTACGCGTTCCAGGGCCTCGGCGAGGAAGGCCTGCGGATCCTGGCCGACGTTCGGGAGGCGACCGGCCTGCCGATCGTCACCGAGGTGGTCGACCCCGGTGACGTCGAGCGGGTGGCCGAGTACGCGGACATGCTCCAGGTGGGCACCCGCAACATGGCCAACTTCACCCTGCTGCAGGCCGTCGGCTCGGTGGGCAAGCCGGTCATGCTCAAGCGCGGCATGCAGGCGACCATCGAGGAGTGGCTGATGGCGGCCGAGTACATCGCCCAGCGCGGCAACCTGGACATCGTGCTGTGCGAGCGCGGCATCCGCACCTTCGAGACCGCCACCCGGAACACGCTGGACATCTCGGCGGTGCCGGTCGCACACGGGCTGTCGCACCTGCCCGTCGTCGTCGACCCGTCGCACTCCGGTGGGCGCCGCGACCTCGTCGTCCCGCTGTCCAGAGCCGCGATCGCGGTCGGCGCGGACGGGATCATCGTCGACGTCCACCCCGACCCGGAGCATGCACTCGTCGACGGCCCGCAGGCCCTGGTGAATGGGGACCTGCGGGCCCTCGCGGCCGCCGTCCGGCCGGCGACACCGACCGCCGCTGACCCCGGCCGGTCAGGCGGCGCGCTCGTGGGCGAGCAGCCACTGCTTGACCGGCAGTCCGTAGTAGTAGCCGCCGAGCGTGCCGTCGCTGCGGACGACCCGGTGGCACGGGACGAACGGGGCCACCAGGTTGCGGGCGCAGCCGCTCCCGGCGGCCCGGACCGCGGTGGGGCGGCCGGCCTTGGCGGCCAGCTCGGCGTACGTCCAGGTCTGCCCGGCCGGGATCTGCCGCATGACCCGCCAGATCTCCTGCAGGAACGGCCCACCGGGCTGGCTGACCTGGACGGCGTCCAGGGCGGACAGGTCGCCGTCCAGGTAGGCCCGGGCGGCCGCGGTGACCGGCCCGAGGTCGCGACGCCCCCGCAGCCCGGCTGCCCGCAGCTCGGGCGCGAGCCGCTGCGACAGGTCCGCCGCGGAGGCGAACCCCGAGGCCACCACCACGCCGTCCAGGACCACGATCCCCCACGAGCCGACCGGCGTGCTGAGCGTGGTGCTGTCCAGCGGCTGACTCGGCGCGTTCATCGGATCTCCTGGCGGCTCGGGGGGACGGGGACGGGGTCGGCGACGGCGGCCCACAGGTGGAGCGCGACGTAGGAGCGCCAGGGGCGCAGCCGGTCGGGCTGGAGACCGTGCCGCTGCACCTCGCGGCGCAGCACGAGGTCGGTGGCCGGCCACGCGTCGGAGTCAGCCAGCGCGCGCATCGCGACGTACTCGACGGTCCACGGCCCGATGCCGGGGATGTCGAGCAGCCGGGCCCGGGTCTCGGCCCGGTCGGCACCGGGGTCCAGCTGCAGCTCCCCCGCGGCCACGGCCGCGCTCAGCTCCCGCAGCGCCCGCTGTCGCGCACCGGTGAGGCCCACCCGGCCCAGGTCGGCGTCGGCCAGCGCCTCGGCCACGGGGAACGCGGCCGTCAGCCCGTCCTCGGGCTCAGGCAGCGGCTCACCGAACGCCGCGACCAGCCGGCCCGCGAGCGTCCGGGCGCCGGCCACCGAGACCTGCTGGCCCAGCACGGCCCGCACCGCGAGCTCGAAGCCGTCCACGGCGCCCGGCACCCGCAGCCCGGGCCGGGCCGCCACGAGGCTGCCGAGCGCCGGCTCGGCGCCCAGCACGGCGTCCACGGCGTCCGGCTCGGCGTCCAGGTCGAGCAGCTGGCGCAGGCCGGCCACGACCCCGGCCAGGTCGCTCAGCCGGGGCAGCCGGACCCCGGCCAGCACGTGTCCCGCACCCGGCACCGGCTGCACCGACACGACGGCACCGCCGCCTGGCGTGGCCACGACCCGGCGCAGTCCCCCGGCGTCACCCATCTCCACACCGGGGATAGCGCGCGCCGCCAGGAAGCCGAGCAGCGGTCCGGCCGCGAGCGGCTCCCGGTGCACCAGGCGCAGTACCAGTCCGCCGCCGGGCGCGCGGGCCGCGGCCTCCGGGTCGGGGCGCCGGCGCAGCTGGGACGGCGGGCAGCCGAACTCGGCCCGCATCACGTCGTTGAACTGCCGCAGGCTGGCGAAGCCGGCCGCGAACGCGACGTCGACCATCGGCAGCAGGGTCTGGTCGATGAGCAGCCGGGCGGTCTGCGCCCGCCGGGTCCTGGCCAGCGACAGCGGTCCGGCGCCCACCTCAGTGACCAGCGTGCGGTGCAGGTGCCGCTCGCTCACCGCGAGCCGGCGAGCCAGGCCGGCCACCCCCTGCTCGTCCACGGCCCCGGCCGCGATCAACCGCAGCGCCCGCCCGGCGAGGTCGCCACGGTGGTCCCACTCCCGCGACCCGGGCAGCGCGTCCGGGCGGCACAGCCGGCAGGCCCGGAACCCGGCCGCCACCGCGGCGCCCGGCGTCCGGTAGAAGCGGCGGTTCTCCCGCTTCGGCCGCCGGGCCGGGCAAGACGGCCGGCAGTAGATGCCCGTGGACGTGACGCCCAGGAACACCCGACCGTCGAAGCGCGGGTCACGGCTGTCCACCGCCCGATGCCAGGCCTCGACCTCCCACTCGCTCGTCGTCACGCGTCCCAGTGTGCGGCCCGCGAGCGGGCTGGACTAGCGGGAATCGGACCACCGGACGCTCAGTGCGCGAGCATCTCCGCGACGAGGAACGCCAGCTCGATCGACTGCTCCCGGTTCAGTCGCGGGTCGCACGCGGTCTCGTAGCGCGGCTCGAGGTGGTGCTCCTCGGTCCCCAGCGCACCGCCGAGGCACTCCGTGACGTCGTCGCCCGTGAGCTCCACGTGGATGCCGCCGGGGACGGTGCCCAGCGATCGGTGCACCTCGAAGAAGCCGCGGACCTCCTCCACGACGTCCTCGAACAGCCGCGTCTTCACCCCGGACGCCGTCTCGCGGGTGTTGCCGTGCATCGGGTCGCAGATCCACACGACCTCGGCGCCGGACGCGTTGACCTTCTCCACGATCGGCGGCAGCAGCTCGCGCACCCGCCCGGCGCCCATGCGGGCGATCAGCGTGAGCCGGCCCGGCTCGCGGTCCGGGTCGAGCCGGCTGACGAGCGCGAGCACCTCCTCCGGGGAGGCGGACGGCCCGATCTTCAGCCCGATCGGGTTGCGGATGCGGGCCGCGAAGTCGACGTGCGCGCCGTCGAGCGAGCGGGTGCGGTCCCCGATCCAGACGAAATGCCCGGCCACGTCGTAGGGCAGGCCGGTCCGCGAGTCGATGCGGGTGAGGGCCTTCTCGTAGTCGAGTACGAGCGCCTCGTGCCCGGCGTACAGGTCGACCCGCTGGAACTCCTCGGGGTCGGCGCCGCACGCGTGCATGAACGCCATGGCCCGGTCGATCTCGCCGGCCAGCCGCTCGTAGCGCTGCCCGGCCGGGCTGTCCCTGACGAAGTCCTGGTTCCACGCGTGCACCTGCTGCAGGGCCGCATAGCCGCCCTGCGTGAACGCGCGCACCAGGTTCAGCGTCGCGGCCGAGTGGTGGTAGGCGGCCACCATCCGGGCCGGGTCGGGCCGGCGCAGCTCCGGGGTGAAGCCGAGCCCGTTGACCATGTCGCCGCGGTACACCGGCAGGGCCAGCCCGTCCCTGGCCTCCAGCCGGCTGGAACGGGGCTTGCCGTACTGGCCAGCGATCCGGCCGACCTTGACCACCGGGAGCGCGGCGCCGTAGGTCAGCACGATCGCCATCTGCAGCACGGTGCGCAGCTTGGCCCGGATCGCGTCCGCGCCGACGCCGTCGAACGTCTCGGCGCAGTCGCCGCCCTGCAGCACGAACGCCTTCCCCCGCGCCGCGAGCGCCAGCCGCTCGCGCAGCTGGTCGCACTCCCCCGCGAAGACGAGCGGCGGCAGGCCGCGCAGTGTCGCGACGGCCTCGTCCCGCTCGGCCGGGTCGGGCCACTCGGGCTGCTGGTCGGCCGGCAGGTCGGGCCAGGTCAGGTCGGGCACCCCACGAGGGTACGACCCGCGGGGCCTGGTCCCCTGTCCCGGCTGGTCCCGCGGCTCAGCCGAAGAACACCTTGAACTCGTCGTACAGCACCCGCGGCACGGTCTTCAGCTCGGCCGTGGCCGCGGCCAGCGGTACCCGGACGATGTCGGTGGCCTGCAGGGCGACCATCTTCCCCCAGTCGCCCTCGTGCGCGGCGTCGATCGCCGCCAGCCCGAAGCGGGTCGCGAGCCAGCGGTCGCGCGCGGTGGGCGTGCCGCCGCGCTGCACGTGGCCGAGCACCGTGGTGCGGGCCTCCTTGCCGGTGCGCTTCTCGATCTCCGTGGCCAGCCACTCACCGATCCCCGACAGCCGCACGTGCCCGAACGCGTCGAGCGGGGCGTCCTTGGCGATCAGGTCGCCGTCGCTGGGCAGCGCGCCCTCGGCCACGCAGATGATCGGCGCGTAGTTGGTCTGGAACCGGTGCTCGACCCAGCCGCAGACCTCGTCGATGTCGAACGGCTCCTCCGGGATGAGGATGATGTTCGCGCCGCCCGCGACGCCGGAGTGCAGCGCGATCCACCCCGCGTGGCGACCCATCACCTCGACGACGAGCGCCCGGTGGTGCGACTCGGCCGTGGTGTGCAGCCGGTCGATGGCCTCGGTGGCGATGCCCACGGCGGTGTCGAAGCCGAACGTGTAGTCGGTCGCGTTGAGGTCGTTGTCGATGGTCTTGGGGACACCGACGACGTGCACGCCCAGGGCGTCCAGCTGGGTGGCCACGCCGAGGGTGTCCTCGCCGCCGATGGCGATCAGCGCGTCCACGCCCTGGGCGGCCAGGTTCTGCTCGATCCGGTCGACGCCCCCCTCGATCTTGATCGGGTTGGTCCGCGACGAGCCGAGGATGGTGCCGCCCCTGGGCAGGATCCCGCGCACGGCCGCGATGTCCAGCGACATCGTCAGCCCCTCGAGCGGGCCCTTCCAGCCGTCCCGGTAGCCCACGAACTCGTGGCCGTACTCCTCGGTGCCCTTGCGGACCACGCTGCGGATGACCGCGTTGAGCCCTGGACAGTCCCCGCCGCCGGTGAGTACCCCGATCCGCATGGCTCGCTCCTTCGCACCGCACCGATTTGTTGGCGCTCCCATCCAACCACCGCACCCCCTCCGCATGAAGGGTGGCTTTGTGCGGCAGTGCGCACTGAAAGTGCCCTTCATGCGGGAGGGGGTTCTAGGCTCCGGGCATGACGTTCTCGATCGTGGCGCGCAGCGGCGACGGTGCCCAGTTCGGCGTCGCCGTCGCCTCGAAGTTCCTCGCCGTCGGGGCGGCCGTGCCGGCGGCGAGCGTCGGCGTCGGCGCCATCGCCACCCAGTCGATCGTGAACCTGACCTACCGACCGGTCGGCCTGCAGCTGCTGGCCGACGGCGCGAGCGCGGCGGACACCCTGGCCGCGCTGACCGTCGGGGACCGGCTGCGCGAGCGGCGGCAGGCCGGCGTCGTCGGCGGGTCGGGCGACGGTTCGACGTTCACCGGGGCCTTGTGCTTCCCCTGGGCTGGCGGGGCCACGGGGGACGGCTACGCGATCCAGGGCAACATCCTCACCGGCCCGGAGGTCGTGGCCAACATGGAGCAGGCGTTCCTCGCGACCGGCGGCGGAGAGCCGCTGGCCAACCGGCTGCTCGCCGCGCTGACCGCCGGGGACCGGGCCGGCGGCGACCGACGCGGCCGGCAGAGCGCCGCCCTGCTGGTCGTCTCGCCCGGCGGCGGGTATGGCGGGGGCAGCGACGTGCTGGTCGACCTGCGGGTCGACGACCACCCGGACCCGGTGACGGAGCTGGCCCGGCTGCTCGACCTGCACCGGCTGTACTTCGATCGCCCGGACCCGGCCGACTGCCTGCCCCTGGACGGCGCGCTGGCCGACGAGGTCCGCACCCGGCTGGTGGCGGTCGGCTACGGGCGGCCGGAGCTGGACGCCGCGCTCGCCGCCTGGGCCGGCGTGGAGAACCTCGAGGAGCGGCTGGTGCCCGGCCGGATCGACCCGCTCGTGCTGGAGCAGCTGCGGGCCCAGCCGTGACCGTGCTGGCGGTCGACGCCGGGACGACCGGGGTCACCGCACTGCTGGTGACCCACGACGGCCGGGTCGCCGCGCGCGGCTACCAGGAGTTCGCCCAGCACTTCCCGGCCGACGGCTGGGTGGAGCACGCGCCCGAGGAGATCTGGTCGGCGGCCCTCGAGGCGGTGCGCTCGGCCCTCGCGGCCGGCGCCGCGTCGGGGGTGGCGCCCCCGACCGCCGTGGGCATCACCAACCAGCGCGAGACCGTGGTGCTGTGGGATCGCGAGACCCTCGGCGCGGCCCGGCGCGCGATCGTGTGGCAGGACCGTCGCACCGCGAGCATCTGCGAGGAGCTGCGCGCCGCCGGCCACGAGCCGCGGGTGGCCGAGCTCACCGGCCTGCGGCTGGACCCGTACTTCTCGGCCACCAAGCTGACCTGGCTGGCCCGCCACGAGCCACACACCTGGGCGGGGGTCGTGTCCGGCCGGACGGCGGTCGGCACGCTGGACTCCTACCTGGCGGCCCGGATGACCCGCGGCCTGCACCACGTCACCGACGCGTCCAACGCCTCGCGCACCCTGCTGTTCGACCTGACCACCGGCGCCTGGTCGGCGGAGCTGTGCAAGCTGTTCGGCGTCCCGGTCTCGGCACTGCCCGAGGTCGTGCCGTCGTACGGAGTCGTCGGCCGCACCGACCCCGCGGCCTTCCTGGGCCTGGACCTGCCGATCGCCGGCATCGCCGGTGATCAGCAGGCCGCGATGTTCGGGCAGACCTGCTACGCACCCGGTGCTAGCAAGTGCACCTACGGCACCGGCTCGTTCATCCTGGTCAGCACCGGCAGCGAGCGGGTGCTCTCGCAGCGGGGGCTGCTCACGACGGTCGCGTGGGGCCACCCGGACGGTCGGCTCGAGTACGCCCTCGAGGGGTCGATCTTCGTCACCGGCGCCGCGGTGCAGTGGCTGCGGGACGGCCTGCAGCTGGTCGGCAGCGCGGCGGAGACCGAGCCGCTCGCGCGCACCGTCCCCGACTCCGGTGGCGTGGTGTTCGTCCCGGCGCTGACCGGTCTGGGCGCGCCGGACTGGGACCCCACGGCCCGCGGCCTGATCATCGGGATCACCCGCGGAACCACCCGAGCGCACCTCGTGCGGGCCACCCTGGAGGCCATCACGTTCGAGGTCCGTGACGTGGTCGACCTGATGACCGACGAGGCGCGAGTGCACCTGCCGGTGCTGGCGGTGGACGGCGGCGCCGCGGCGAACGACCTGCTGTGCCAGCTGCAGGCCGACCAGCTCGGCGTGCCCGTCGTCCGTCCTGAGGTGCTCGAGACGACCGGGCTGGGGGCCGCGTTCCTCGCCGGGCTGGGTACCGGGGTGTGGTCGTCCACGGACGAGCTGGCCGCCACCTGGCGGGAGGACCGCCGCTTCGAGCCGGGGGTCGGGGACGACGCGGCGCACCGGCGGTGGCGGGCGGCCGTGGAGCGGGCGAAGGGCTGGGCGGCGTCCGAGGGGTGACGCCCGAGGAGTGATCAGGCGGCCGGCTGGACCGGCTCTTGGGCAGGCTCGACCGGGTGATGGCCCGGGACCCGGCCCGCGGCAATCTCGGCCTTGGCCTTCGTCGCGTACATGTCGACGTACTCCTGGCCGGACAGCGTCATGAGCTCGTACATGATCTCGTCGGTGATCGACCGCAGCACGAACCGGTCGGACTCCATGCCCTCGTAGCGGGAGAAGTCCAGCGGCGCACCGATCCGGATGCCGACCCGCATGATCTTGGGGAACACCTTGCCGGGCGGCTGGATCTTCTCGGTGTCGATCATGGCCACGGGCAGCACCGGGACGTGCACCTCGAGCGCCATCCGCGCGACGCCGGTCTTGCCGCGGTACAGCCGGCCGTCGGCCGAGCGGGTGCCCTCGGGGTAGATGCCGAGCAGCTCGCCCTTGGCCAGCAGCGCCAGCCCGGTGCGCATGGCCGCCTCGCTGGCCTTGCCGCCGGAGCGGTCCACCGGCACCTGGCCGACGCCCTTGAAGAAGACGGCCTTGGCCCGGCCCTTGGGACCCTTGCCGGTGAAGTAGTCGGCCTTCGCCAGGAAGGTGATCCGGCGGGGCACGACGAGCGGCAGGAAGATCGAGTCGGAGAACGACAGGTGGTTGCTGGCGAGGATCGCGCCACCCTCTGCCGGCACGTTCTCCAGGCCCTCGACCCAAGGCCGGAAGAACAGCCGCAGGATGGGACCGAGGATCACCCGCTTGAGCAGCCAGTAGAACACGGTCACCTCCTCACCGGTCGACGTGCGACGATGCGACGCAGGTCACACGTACGGGACGACCCTAGCCGCTTTAGCGTTCCTGGAGGCACCGTGCCACTCATCCCCGGCGCCGAGCCGTACAGCCACGACGGTGGCGAGGTCGGCGTCCTCGTCCTGCACGGCTTCACCGGCTCGCCGAAGTCGATGCGGCCGTGGGCCGAGCACCTGGCCGCCGAGGGGTTCACCGTCCGGCTGCCGCGGCTGCCCGGCCACGGCACCACCTGGCAGGAGATGAGCCTGACCCGGTGGGACGACTGGTACGCCGAGGTCAGCCGCGCGTTCGACGACCTCGCCGGTCGGTGCTCGACCGTGTTCGTCGCGGGCCTGTCGATGGGCGGCAGCCTGGCGCTGCGGCTGGCCGAGACCAGGGGCGACGCCGTGGCCGGCCTCGTCCTGGTCAACCCGGCGGTGCACAGCGAGAACAAGGCGTTCGTCGCGCTGCCGGTGCTCAAGCACGTCGTGAAGACGCTCAACGGCATCGGCAACGACATCGCCAGGCCCGGTCAGGACGAGGGCTGCTACGACAAGGTCCCGCTGAAGGCACTCGCCTCGATGTCCGACGCCTGGCGAACGGTCAAGGCCGACCTGGGCCGCATCAGCGCGCCGCTGCTGCTGTTCCACAGCCGCCAGGACCACGTGGTGGAGCCGTCCAACACCGCGTACATCCTCGGCCACATCGGGTCGTCGGACGTCGAGGACCGCGAGCTGCTGCGCAGCTACCACGTGGCGACCTTGGACTACGACGCCCCCGACATCTTCGCGGGTAGCGTCGAGTTCATCCGCAAGCACGCGCCCGCTCCGGCGGGCTGACCGGGAGGAGGCCGCGGTGCGTGGCAACGGGCTGACCGCGGCGTCGTACGTCGCGATCACCGACCTCGACGCGGACGCCGCCGACGCCGCACTGGCGGCGCTGCGGGACGCCGGCATCGCCGCCTACGTGACGCCGCTCCCCCGTACCGCTCCCGGGACGCCGCTGGACCGGCTGCACGTGGACGCCGGCGCCGAGGGGCGGGCCCGTGCGCTCGTCGGCGCGGACCGCCCGTCGCCGCTCTCCTCCCCCCGGGAGCCCGACATCGAGGCGCTGTTCGCCAGCATCGTGGCCGACTACGACGCCCCGGCCATCGACCCGGTGCCGTCCTGGCCGGTGAGTGAGGACCTCTGGGACGCCGGGGCGGCGCACCGTGAGCCGCCGTCGTCCGGCGACGACGGCTGGCCGGAGGTCCCGACCGCCGAGCCGGCCGGGGTCCGCGCCGAGGAGGAGCGGTACGTCCCGCCGCCGCCCCCGCCGCTGCCGGAGACCACGCCGGCCACTCGGTTCGCCTGGGCCGGGGCGCTCGGCGGTCCGGCCGCGTTCGTGCTGGCGACGCTGCTGGGCTGGCAGCTCGACGGCTGGGTGCTGCTGGTCGCCGCCGTCGCGTTCCTGGCCGGCTTCGGCTACCTCGTCTCCCGGCTCAAGGACCGCGACACCGACGACCCGGACGACGGTGCGGTGGTCTGAGCCGCGCCCGGTCTGGCAGGCTGAACGGTCGTGACGGTCAGCGAGGTCATCGAGGTCCAGGGCCACATCATCGACGCGGGGACGCTCACCCGGCTGCTGGACGACGTCCTCGAGCTGGGCACCGACTACACGATCGAGCGGTTCGACCTCGGCAAGCACCCGGACGACTCGTCGTACGCGCGGATCCGGGTGGTCGCAGCGACCGACGACCTGCTGCAGCAGCTGCTGTCGCGGCTGCAGAGCTACGGCGCCAACCTGGTCGACGTCGGCGAGGCGCTGCTGCGCGAGGCCGAGACCGACGGGGTGTTCCCCGACGACTTCTACTCCACGACCAACCTGGTCACCCAGATCCGGCTGGGCGGTCGCTGGCTGACCGTGCCGCAGCCGGAGATGGACTGCGGCCTGGTCGTGACGGTGGACGAGGCGTCGGTGCGCACGGTGCCGGTGAGCGACGTGCGGCGCGGCGACCGCGTCGTGTGCGGCTCGCACGGGGTGAAGGTCGTCATGAACCCCAAGCCGACGGCCGACGAGAGCGTCTTCGAGTTCATGAACTCGGTGGTGTCCAGCGAGAAGCCGCAGGTCCTGCAGGTCCGCCAGATCGCCCAGCAGATGCGTGACGTCAAGGCCGCCGGGCAGCGGATCCTGTGGGTCGGCGGTCCGGCCGTGGTGCACACCGGCGCGGCGCCAGCCATGTCCGCCCTGATCACGGCCGGCTACGTGGACGTGCTGTTCGCCGGCAACGCGCTGGCCACCCACGACATCGAGTCGTCGCTGTACGGCACCTCGCTCGGGGTGGACCTGTCCAAGGGCTCCGGTGTCAAGCACGGGCACGAGCACCACATCCGGGCGATCAACCGGATCCGCAAGTCCGGCTCGATCGCGGCGGCCGTCGAGCAGGGCGTGCTCACCTGCGGCGTCATGCACGACCTGGTGACGGCCGGCAGGCCGTTCGTGCTGGTCGGGTCGGTACGGGACGACGGCCCGCTGCCGGACGTCCACACCGACGTGATCGAGGGCCAGCGCGCGATGCGCGCCCAGCTGCCCGGCGTCGGCTACGCGATCATGGTGGCGACCATGCTGCACGCGATCGCCACGGGCAACATCCTGCCGGCGTCCGTCCCGCTGGTCTGCGTCGACATCAACCCGGCGACGGTCACCAAACTGTCCGACCGCGGCAGCGCACAGGCCACCGGCGTCGTCACCGACATCGGGCTGTTCCTCGAGCAGCTGGCCCAGGAGCTGACCGGCTACCGAGCGTCGTGACACCCTGGATGTGAGCGACCTCACCGGCCGATCGGGATCACGCGGTCGGTCACGCAGCGTTACGACCGGCTGGGACAATCGGAGTGCGGGGAGTCGCCCCGCACCGTCGATCACGTAAGGAATGTGGTTTCTGTGTCGCGCCAGTACAGGCCGGCCAGCCTTCTCGCCGCCGGACTTCTGGAATCGTCCCTCGAGCTCCCGCACCGCCGCAGCCGCGGCACCCTGCGACAGCGCCTGTTCCACCGCAGCTGAGCCCACTCACCTCGCCCTGGGTGACCGGCCAGTCACGCCGTGCAGTTGAGTCATCCGGGTGGTGCCCGAGCAGACGAACGTCCGATCCGGGCCCTCATCAGACGGCGTAGCCTGATCACCGTCGTCGGGGGTGCGCACCACGGTGCGGGTCCGGACTAGGCAGGTGGGGGGCTATGGGACGAGGGTCGGCCAGCCTGCGGGCTCTCGGCGCGGACGGCGCGGCTGCTGTGGAGTTCGTGCTGATTTTGCCAATCCTCCTGCTCCTGCTCTTCGGGATCATCAGTTTCGGCTGGGTATTCAGCGCCCAGCTGACGGTGAACAACGCGGTACGCGAGGGTGCCCGAGCCGCGGTGGTCGCCGGCGGGGGCATCGACCGGCAGTGCAACACCGTGGTGGCCAACGTCCGCGCCGCTGCAGCCGGAACCCTCGGAGTGGTCAACCGGCAGAACCTGATCAACGTCACGGTGACCCGGTCCGACGGCAGCAACGCGTGCGGCACCGGCGCCAACCCGAGGAGTACCTCGGTGCCGTGCACCAACAGTCTCGACTCGTCCAACGGCGAGAATGCGAGCCTGATCGTCAAGGCCACCTACCCGGCAGAGTTCATTCTGCCGCTGGGTCTCGGACCCACGATCACGCTGTCCTCCAAGGCGGTGTATCGATGCGAGTTCAGCTGAGTCGACGGGTGCCATCTCGGCGCGACGAGGGTGCGGTGGCGGCCCTGGTAGCGATCCTGTTGCCGTTGCTGATGCTGATGGCAGCAGCCGCGGTCGACGTCAGCGCCGCCTGGGCCACCAAACGCAACCTCTCGGTCGCGGCCGACGGTGCCGCGCTGGCGGCTGCTGGACGGATCGGTGAAGTCGCGCCGATCAACCCCGGGAACTGCGAGGAGGTGCTGACGTCTACGGCCATCTCTGCGGCCATCAGCGCGGCTCAGGCTTCGGAACAGGGGACAGCGCCAGGCTCGAGCATCGTCGTCGGCCAACCCCGCTGCGTGGACAACGGAACTGCTATCGAGGTTCAGGTCAGCAACTCCAAGGAGGTCCAGTCGTTCTTCCTGTCGGCACTGAAGCTGTTCGGTGGAAACCCCCAGCCGTTGACGCCGAAGCAGCAGGCAACCGCGCGGATCGGGCCGGCCACCACGGTGACCGGCCTGCGTCCCTTCGCCATCTGTCTAGCCACGGCGCAGAACGCCATGGCGCGCCCGAACCAGACTTTCGTAGCCGACCTGAACAACAAGATCGGGATCTGCGGAACGACCGAGCCCGGGAACTGGGGGACGGTCGACTTCAACGGGGGCGCGTATGGCGCCAACGACCTCGCGGACTGGACCCGAAATGGCTACCCCGGAGCGATCACAATCGACCGGCAACTCCCCGCTGGACGAATGCCGCGCCCCGGCGAGATAGACGGACCGCTGACCTCGCTGCTCGATCAAGTCGTGCTACTGCCCGTCGTCACCCGGTACAACCACACGCGCGGCGTCAACAACCCATCGTTCGACACCGTGGCGTTCGTGGGCGCGAAGATCTGCGGATACTCCCTGAACAACAAGATCGGCAGGGGATCCTGCTGGGATGCCAGCAAGGCGGCCAAATACATCGACAACAAGGTCGACTTCTTGGAATTCCAGTATGTCAACTACTCGACGAGCAGCTACCCAGGAGCTGGCGGGTCATGCGCTTTCGGCTCCAGCTGCGACATGGGTGTGACCGGAGTCTCGCTCTACAAGTGACGCCGGTCGGCTAGACCCGGGCCAGGTCGGCGGCTCCGACGAGTCCGGCCTCGTTGCCGAGCTCGGCCGCGACGATCTCGGGGAACGGGCGGATGCCCGCCCCTACGAGATAGGTGCGGTGGGCGTCGCGGGCCGGGCCGAGCAGCAGCTCACCGGCCTCGGACACGCCACCACCGATCACGAAGCAGCCGGGGTCGAGCACGGCGGCCAGCTCGGCCATACCTCGTCCGAGCCACTGGCCGATCTCCGAGAACGCGGCCAGCGCCACCGGGTCACCGCCTTCGGCGGCCAGGCTGATGTGCTTGCCCGAGACACCTTCCGGAGTCCCGTCTCCGAGGGACAGCAGCAGCTGCGCACCGGCCCGGTCCTCGGCTGCCCGGGTGCGGGCCTCCCGCAGCAGTGCGTTGCCGCTGGCGTACTGCTCCCAGCAGCCGCGCCGGCCGCACGCGCACAACCGGCCCCCAGACTCGAGGACCAGGTGGCCGATCTCGCCGGCCAGGCCGAACCGGCCGCGCCGCAGCGTCCCTCCCAGGACCAGCCCGCCACCGATCCCGGTGCCAACCGTGACGACCACGACCTCCTCCCGGCCGCGGGCCGCGCCGAACCGGTACTCGGCCCAAGCCGCCGCGTTGGCGTCGTTCTCGACCACGACCGGCAGCCCTGTCAGCTCGCCCAGCTGGGCACCCAGGGGCAGGTCGTGCCAGGCCAGGTTCGGCGCGAACCGGACCACCGAGCGGGTCTCGTCGACCAGCCCGGGGGCCCCCACGCCCACCGCGACCACCGGGTGGGCCTCGGCCAGCTCGGACACCAGCTCGGCGATCACCTGCTCGGTCGCACCGGTCTGCTGGGCCGCGCTGGACCGACGGCGCCGGACCAGCACCACGCCGTCCTCGTCCACGACGCCGGCGGCGACCTTG
The DNA here is from genome assembly GCA_036510875.1 of Actinomycetes bacterium. Classification (NCBI taxonomy): domain Bacteria; kingdom Bacillati; phylum Actinomycetota; class Actinomycetes; species Actinomycetes bacterium. The sequence goes on along the minus strand of DATCDE010000007.1, from coordinate 18,467 downwards.
GTCCCGCCGACGTCCACTCCCACGGTGAGGCTCATCCGATGTCGATCCGTTCGACCGGGGCCGCCCGGCGCGCCGACCACTCACGCTCGTGGGCGACGACGGCGGCCCGGACGGCGGCCAGCAGCGACGCGGCCGCCTCCGCGAGGTGCTCGGCGACCTCGGGCCGGGTGGCCCGCACCAGTCCAATGAGCTGGCAGACCGGGCACAGCTGGCACTCCGCCGACCCGGTCGCGATGCGCTCCCCGACCGAGGACGCGCCGCTCCCAGCGCTGCGCTTGGCCCAGTCCTGCACGGCCTCGAACAGCCGCGCGGCCTCCTCGGCGGCACTGCCAAGACCCGGGCCGGGCGCGGCACCGCCGCTCGGAGTGGTCACAGCCCCATCCACAGCGCCGGGTCCGGCTCGAATCGGATCCTAAGCCGGCCATCCCGCAGCGCGGCCCCCACGACCGTGCAGCGGCGCAACGCGCTCGGCAGCGCGAGCACCCGGCGCGAGGAGCCCACCGTGACGACCAGCTCGTCGCCCTTGCGGACCAGCGCGGTGTCCGCCTTGTCGGCGAAGGGCAGCGCCAGCGAGAGCACGAACTCCTCCCCCGACCGCTCGACAGTGAGCAGCTCGTGGCCGGGCGACTCCGCGAACGCGTCGACGTCCTCGCCATACGCCGCCTCCGCGAACTCGACCAGCGCGCGCAACCCCACCGGCTCGCTGGCCTGGTAGGGCGAGCGATAGACCGGCAGCGGGGCGAACGACGCATCGATGTCGGCCAGCTGCTCGCCCTGCGCCCGCACCCACTGCTGCCGCCACGGGTCCGCGCCGTCGGCCGGGAAGACCCGGTTGGCGACCACAGCGTCCACCGTGTAGCCGTGCAGGGACAGCGAGGTCAGGGTGCGCCGGGCCTCGGCCACGACCACCGACTCGGGGGTGAGGACCAGCCGGACCGAGGTGGCCGGGTCGGTGAGCACCTCGCGCACCTCGGCCAGCTCGGCGTGCAGCCGCTCGACGGCGTCGAAGACCTTGTCCCGAGGCATCGGGACGCCAGCGACCCGCCCGAGCACCGGCCGAAGCGACCGGACCACCCGCCGCTCGACCGGGAACACCCGGTTCATGTACCAGCCGAGCGCCTCCGGCAAGGCCAGCAGCCGCAGCGTCTCAGCCGTGGGCGCGCAGTCGACGACCACGAGGTCCCAGCGGCCCGAGCGCACCTGGTCGCGCACCTCGAGCAGCGCGAGGACCTCCTCGGCGCCTGGGAGCACGGTCAACTCCTCGGCCTCGATCGGGTCGACCCCGGCAGTGTCGAGGACGGCGAGCAGGTACTCCTGGATCTCCCGCCAGCTGCTCTCGAAGCGGCGCTGCACGTCGACCTGCTGGCCGAACAGCCCATCGGCCAGCTCGGTGGGCTCGCCGCCGATCGGTGCGCCGAGCGCGTCAGCCAGCGAGTGGGCCGCGTCGGTGGACAGCACGAGGGTCTTCAATCCGCGCGAGGCGGCCAGCGCGGCCGTGCCGGCAGCGGCGGTGGTCTTCCCGACCCCGCCCTTGCCGGTGAACAGCAGGACACGCATGGGCCACCACGCTACCGGTCGCCGAGGCCGGTAAGGGTCAGCCCTCGACGCGCTGCTTGAGCCCCTTGAGCGCCCGGTCGATGATCACTTTCTCCGCCTTGCGCTTGATCATGCCGATCATCGGGATCTTGACGTCCACCGACAGCCGGTAGGACACCTCGGTCCCGCCGTCGACGGCGCCGAGCAGGTACACGCCGTCCATGGTCTTGAGGATCTCGCCGCGCACCAGGCTCCAGCGCAGCTCGGTGTCGCTGACCCAGTCGTACTCCAGGACGTAGTCGTCCTTGATCGCGCCGGCGTCCAGGATGAAGCGGACCTCCGCTGGCAGGTCGGTGTCCTCGAAGATGCTGAGCACCTCGACGAGCTTCACCTCGTCGTTCCACTCGGGATAGGACTCGAAGTCGGTGATCACGCCCATGACGTCGCCCGTCGAGGCGGCGATGACGATGCTCGACTCGGTCTGGTCCGCCATGCTCCTGCGCCCTCCCGCTGATCGGTGGCCCGCAGCCTAGCCTCCCTCGCCCCTCCCGGATGAGGGGCAGATCAGCCGAAGAGGGTGCCGAGGATCACCATCGAGATCAGTCCGATGGCCGTGATCAGCACCATCCCGCCGGCGATCACCACCGTCTTGGACGACTTGGTGCTCAGCCGCCCCGGGAGCTCGTTGAGGAGCGGGTCGGTGTGCTCGGCCGCCAGGAGGGCGAACATCGCGTCGATGTCGACGTCCTCGAGGGACTGCACCGGCGGCGCCGGCTCGGCGAGATCAGCCACCTCGACCTGCTCGACCTGCTCAGCGGTCTCGGCCGACTCCAGGGTCTGCAGGGACGCGCCACGGGCCTGCCGGGCGTGCCGGCGCTGTCCGGGGGCCGGCTCGACCGGCACCGGGGCCGGCTGTGCTACCGGCCGCTCCTCCGGGGGACGCAGGTCGGCGTGGCACAGCGTGCACCAGGACGAGCCGGCCCGCACCAGGGCGCTGCACTGCGGGCAGCGTGGATCAGTCACCCTCACGGGTTAATGGTTCGGCAGCCTCGGGCGTTGGCTTGACCCCGGTCCGCGGGGTTCCCGGGGGCCGGCCGGCCTCCAGCTCGTCCTTGAGTGCGTTCACCGAGCGCTTCCACGCCAGCGCGTGGCGCCGGCGGATCCGGTCGGCCAGTCGCGCCAGCGCGGCGGGAGCGCCCTCGACCACCTGCGTGCGGCTGCCGGGCCGGGTCGGGTCGGCCCGCAGGTAGTGGTGGACGACGACGCCGTCACCAAACGGCTCCAGCCAGATCTCGGCCGACCCGACGAGGTCGCCGGTCACCGACCAGCGCACCCCCTGCTCCCCGCGGTCCATGAACACGGCGAGCTGCAGGCCCGGCCACCAGCTGCGCCACCGCTGCGGGTCGTGGACCACCGCGGCCAGCTCACCGGGTGCGGCGACGATGAAGGTCTCGTCGATGAGGTCGACCCAGGGCACGGCAAGAGCATGCCATCGCGGCCCCGAGGCCCTAGTTTGGTCCGACCACGACCCCAACCGGGAGGCCGCGACCGTGCACGAGTTCAGCGTCCCCGCCGCCGCAGAGGTGCCCACCGAGCGCAACCTCTCCGATCTGGTCTACGACAACGCCGTCCGGACCCCCCACCGGGTGCAGTTCCGACGCAAGGTCGGTGATCGGTGGCAGGACGTCACCTCCCGGCAGTTCCTGGCCGAGGTGACCGACTTGGCGAAGGGGCTGATGGCCTCCGGGGTCGGCCCCGGCGACCGGGTGGGCATCATGTCCCGCACCCGTTACGAGTGGACCCTCGCCGACTTCGCGCTGTGGGCCGCCGGCGCGGTTCCGGTGCCGATCTACGAGACCTCCTCGGCCGAGCAGGTGGAGTGGATCCTGACCGACTCGGGCGCGGTCGCCTGCTTCGTCGAGCACGAGGAGCACGAGCGGACGGTCACCGAGGTGCTGGCCGCCGTCCCCAACGTCGGCAACGTGTGGCGGATCGACTCGGGCGCGATCGACGCGCTCGTGGAGGCGGGGGCCGAGGTGCCCGACGCCGACGTCGAGGAGCGTCGACGCACGCTGACAGCAGACAGCCTGGGCACTTTGATCTACACCTCCGGGACCACGGGGCGCCCCAAGGGCTGCGAGCTGACCCACCACAACATGCTGGCCGACGTGACCAACGTGGTGGCCGGGCTCGGCGAGGTCTTCGGGCCCGGCAAGTCGACGCTGCTGTTCATCCCGCTGGCGCACGTGTTCGGCCGGCTCATCCAGATCGGGTGCGTCCACGCCGGGGTCGTGCTCGGGCACACCGCGGACCCGGCCGCGCTGCTGGACGACCTGGCCGGCTTCCGGCCGACTTTCATCCTTTCCGTGCCCCGCGTGTTCGAAAAGGTCTTCAACGGCGCCCAGGCCAAGGCCACCGCCGAGGGCAAGGGCAAGATCTTCGAGCGCGCCGCCGCCACAGCCGTCGCCTACAGCGAGGGGCTGGACGCCGGCGGCCCGGGCCTGGGGGTCCGGCTGCAGCACGCGCTGTTCGACCGGCTCGTCTACAGCAAGCTGCGGGAGCGCATGGGCGGGCGGATCGAGTACGCCGTGTCGGGCGGCGCACCGCTGGGTGCGCGCCTGGGCCACTTCTTCCGCGGCGCCGGGATCACCATCTTGGAGGGCTACGGCCTCACCGAGACCTCCGCGGGCGCCACCATCAACCGGCCGGACGCGATCCGGGTCGGGTCGGTGGGCCAGCCGATCCCCGGCGGGTCGGTCCGGATCGCCGAGGACGGCGAGGTCCTGCTCAAGGGCGACCACGTGTTCGTCGGCTACTGGCGCAACGAGACGGCGACCAAGGAGGCCCTGGAACCGGACGGCTGGTTCCACACCGGCGACATCGGCCGGCTGGACGACGACGGCTACCTGTTCATCACCGGGCGAAAGAAGGAGCTCATCGTCACCGCCGGGGGCAAGAACGTGGCCCCGGCGGTGCTCGAGGACCGGCTGCGCGCGCATCAGCTGATCAGCCACTGCATGGTCGTGGGTGACCGCCAACCGTTCATCGCGGCCCTGGTGACCCTCGACGCCGAGTCCCTGCCCGGCTGGCTGACCGCCCACGGCAAACCGGCCGACCTGCCGCCGGCCGCCGTCGTCGAGGACCCGGAGGTGCTGGCCGCCGTCCAGGCCGCCGTGGACGACGCCAACAAAGCGGTCTCCCACGCCGAGGCGATCAAGAAGTTCAGCCTTCTCACCGAGGACTTCACCGAGTCGAGCGGCCAGCTCACCCCGACGATGAAACTCAGGCGGGGGGTCGTGATGGAGCGATTCGCCGCCGAGATCGACGCCATCTACCGCTGAGCCCAGCCAGAAAGCCGCACACCGGGCGCGCCGTCGGCCGTTCGGCCCGAATCCGCGTCATCCCTTCAGGTCGAACCCGCTGTCCCACGGTCTGAACTGCTCACGCTCGGTAGTGTTGCTCATCCAAAAGAGGCAGACAGGCGGGACACACAAAACGCAAGATAGGTGACGGTGGTCCGCTGTCGGCAGGGGGGCGCGTGGCACGGGGTGTAGTCGAGCAGGGACGCTGCGTGAACGCGTACGCTGCGCCCATCCTGAGCCGGGGTTTCCACGTTCCCGAGGACCGCTGAGAGGAAACCCATGGGACGCAGAACGATCCTGCTCGTGGCCGCGCTACTTGTCGCGGCACTGGGAACCGGCCTGGTGTTCCTCTACGCCCGAGGAGCCGACCAGCGCGCAGCAGCCGGGCAACAGCTGGTCAAGGTACTCTTCGCCAAGTCCCAGATCTCCGCCGGTACGACGGGCTCCTCGGCTGCCGAAAGCGGGGCACTTGAACCGCGCGAGGTGGCCCAGAACTCGGTCGCAAAAGGAGCCCTGAGTGACATCACCGCGGTGGCAGCCCTGGTGGCCCTGTCTCCGATCTTCCCTGGCGAGCAGATCCTCCAGCAGCAGTTCGGTCCTGCCGGCTCGCAGAGCACGCTGCCGATCCCAGCCGGGAAGATCGCGGTGAGCGTCCAGCTGGGCGACCCGGAGCGGGTAGCCGGGTTCGTGAGCAACGGGTCCGAGGTCTCGGTTTTCGCAACCATCTCGTCCGGAACCGCCGCGGCCCAAACCAGCGTCACCCAGATCCTGCTCCCCCGGGTGACCGTCGTCGGGGTCGGCAACACGACCACGGTGACCAAGACCACGACCGACTCCAGCGGGCAGCAGAACTCAGAGCAGATCCCGCGGACGATCCTCACCCTGGCCCTCACCCAGCAGGAGGCCACCAAGATCATCTACGCCACCCAACAGGGTCAGCTGTACTTCGCCCTGCTCACCCCGGACTCCAAGGTCAGCCCCGGTGGAGCCGTCACCTCAACAAACGTGTTTGGCTGATCCGGCGAACCATCGAACTGACGCCAGTACCGAGGAGACGCCCGCATGGCCATCGTGGTCGACCTGGACCCTTCGATCGCTGACATCCTGCGGACGGCGCTGGGCTCGGACACCGAGGTCCTGCCGTCCGTCGACGCCCTGCGACACCACCTGGTCCCAGGGCTGACCGAGGACACGGTGGTGTTCGGTCCGACCGTCGACCTGCCGACTGCGCTGAGTGTCGCGTCGGAGGTGCGCGTGCTGCACCCAAGCATCGGGGTCATCCTGGTCCGCCGCCGGGTAGACGCCTCAGTGCTGGCCGAGGCTCTCCGAGCCGGCGTCCGGGACGTCGTCGAGGAGCGTGACCTGTCCGGTCTAGCCGAGGCAGCCCGGCGCTCGCGGGTCCTGTCCCGACGGCTGCGCAGTGCAGACACTCGCGGGGGCGAGCATGCCAGCCCGGGGCACCGTGGTCATATCGTTACCGTCTTCTCGGCGAAGGGCGGGTGCGGAAAGACCACCCTGGCCACCAACCTCGCCGCGATCCTCGCTGACCACGGCCGGCGGGAGGTCTGCATTCTCGACCTCGACCTGGCCTTCGGGGATGTGGCGATCGTCCTCCAGTTGTTCCCCGCGCACACACTCGCCGATGCGGTTGCGCTGGGTGACAGCCTGGACGCCGATGGCCTGAAATCCCTGATCACCCGGCACTCCCCTGGGCTGTCGGCTCTCGTGGCGCCCGTCGAGCCAGGCACGGCAGGCCACATCCCGGCCGAGCTGATCGGCCGGATGCTCGAGATACTGCGCGACCAGTTCGACTACGTCGTCGTCGACACCCCGCCCGCGTTCGACGACCAGGTGCTGGCCGCCTTCGACCGCAGCGACATCATCGCGAACATCGCCACCTTGGACATCCCTGCGATCAAGAACCTCAAGCTCACCCTCGAGACCCTCGAGCTCCTCAACTACTCCCGCGACCGGTGGGTGGTCGTACTCAACAGGGCGGACTCCAAGGTGGGGCTGACCGCGGCCGACGTCGAGAAGACCCTCAACGCCAAGATCGTCGCGCAGATCCCCTCCTCTCGCGAGGTCCCGTCCACCATCAACCGCGGCGTGCCGATCGCCCTGGACCAGCCGAATCACCCGGTGAGCCAGGCGATCCGCCAGTTCGCCGAGCGGTACGTCGTCGTGGGGCCGTCGGTTGACGACTCCGTTCCCTCTCCATTGCGCCATGACCGGCGCCACCGATTCGGAAGGAAGTCCTCGAGATGAGCCTCTCCGACCGCCTCGCCGAAGCTCGGCGGGCCCGTGGCACCGAGATCACCCCCGACAATGACTCGCTCAGCCGGCAGGGGCCCGGAGCGCGCGTCCCCCGCGGAGCCGACCCGTTCGCGGGCCTCAAGCGCGAGGTCCACCGCTCGCTCCTCGAGACCCTCGGGCCGCACCTCTACGACTCCCGACTGACCCAGCCCGAGCTCGAGCAGCGCGTCCGAGCGACCCTGCAGGAGGTGCTGGCCAAGGAGGAGACGCCGCTGACAGTGGCGGACCGCGCTCGCATCTCACAGGAGATCGCTGACGACATCCTCGGATACGGGCCGCTCGAGCCGTACCTTCGGGACGCGGACGTGACCGAGGTCATGGTCAACGGCTACGACCGCATCTATGTCGAGCGGGGCGGGCGGATCTACCCCGTGGACGCCCAGTTCGCGGACGACGCCCACTTGCGTCGCACCATCGACAAGATCGTCGGACGCGTTGGTCGCCGGGTCGACGAGTCGAGCCCCATGGTCGACGCCCGCCTGCAGGATGGCAGCCGGGTCAACGCGATCATCCCGCCACTCGCGGTGGATGGCAGCGCCCTGACGATCCGCAAGTTCGCCGCAGACCCCTACGAAGTCGACGACCTGGTCGGGTTCGGCACCCTGAGCCGCGCGGTGTCGGAGTTCCTTGAGGCGTGCGTACTCGGCCGGCTGAACATCCTTGTGTCAGGCGGAACTGGCGCCGGCAAGACCACCACCCTGAACGTGCTGTCCGCCTTCATCCCGAACGACGAGCGGATCATCACCATCGAGGACGCCGCGGAGCTCCAGATGCACCAGGAGCACGTGATCAGGCTGGAGGCCCGCCCACCGAACATCGAGGGCAAGGGCGAGATCGCCGTCCGGGACCTCGTGCGCAATGCCCTCCGCATGCGCCCTGACCGCATCGTCATCGGCGAGGTGCGCGACGCCGCCGCGCTGGACATGCTGCAGGCGATGAACACCGGACACGACGGGTCGATCTGCACCGTGCACGCGAACAGCCCCCGGGACACCCTCGCTCGCATCGAGACGATGGTGCTCTTTGCCGGCTACGACCTGCCGCTGCGCGCGATCCGCGAACAGGTGTCCAGCGCCATCGACCTGATCGTCCACCAGGCCCGCTTCAAGGACGGCACGCGCCACATCACGCACGTGTCTGAGGTTGTCGGGATGGAGGGCGACATCATCACTCTTCAGGACCTGTTCGTCTTCGACCACCACATGGGCTTCGACGAGCACGGCCGCTCGCTGGGCCAGCTGAAGTCCACCGGGCTGCGCCCGCGGTTCCTGGAGAAGCTGTCGGACGCAGGCGTTGATGTCGACCCGCGGATCTTCGCGTTCGAGAGGTACGGGCGATCGTAGTGACTGCTTTCCCGTTCCGTCGCCTCTTCACTGTGCTGGGGCTGCTGGTGGCCGTTGGGTTGATGCCCACCGGGGTGGCCTTGGCCGCAACGAACGGACCGGTCGGTCGCATCGTCTCGGCCAAGGTTCAGCCGACGAGCGACGGAGCCCAGGTCACCGCATTCTTCGAAGCCGCCGGGCTCCCGACAGGAACGACGATCAGCACGTCCAGCGTCACTGCCAGCGTGGGTGGCGCGGCCCTTCCCGCGACCGCGACGGTCGTCGGCCAGGGGGACACCGCGGTCCATCGGATCGCCATTCTCGCGATGGACACCTCGGGCAGCATGAACGGAGCTCCGATAGCAGCCGCCAAGGCCGCAGCTTCGCAGTTCCTCGCCTCGGTGCCAGCATCGGTACGCGTCGGGCTGGTCACCTTCGCCGGCCGCCCCCAGCTTGCCCTGTCACCCACGCTCGACCGGATCGCCGTCCGGGCTGCGATCGACCGGCTGTCGGCGCCACCCAACGGTGGTACCGCGCTCTATGACGGAGTCCGGCTGGCTGTAGCCAGCGCTGGCAGTACCGGGATCCGGCAGGTTCTAGTGCTCAGCGACGGCGCGGACGACGGTTCCAGCCAAGCGACGCTGGCCGATGCCACCAACGCGATCGGCAGGTCACAGGTCGTCGTCGATGCCGTCTCCCTGGGCGCGGGCCAGGGCCAGCTGGCGACCCTCAAGACTCTGACGGCGGCTGGCAAGGGCCAGGTGGTGGCCACCGCCCAGGCGAGCAACCTCAGCACGATCTTCGTGCAGAGTGCGAACGCGATCAGCAACCAGCTCCAGGTTCTGGTCGACGTGCCGACTGTCCTGCTGAACAGCCAGCAGCTGACCATCGAGGCCTACGCCGGAACCACCCAGCTGTCGGACACAGTGTTCGTCCCGCTGCTGGGCACCCAGGGTTCCCCCAGCAGCTCGCCATCCACCCCGGCTGCCGCGGGCCCCATCGCTGTCACCGCCCCCTGGTACGCCCATCTGACGCGCCCCGCACTCTGGTCCGCGCTGGGCGTGCTGTTCCTCTCTCTTGCCATCCTGCTCGGAGTGGCGATGCGTGACCTCGGCGGCGACCAGCTCAGCGCCGTCGACCGACGGATCGCGATCTACACTCTGCGCGGAAAGCTGCCAGTCAAGGAGTCGGAGTCCACACCGGCGCTCGGGGACAGCGCGGTCGCCCGATCCGCGGTGGAGTTCGCCGGCCGCGTCACCAAGAACCGAGACGTGGAGGTAGAACTTGCCCAGCGGTTGGACCGAGCGGCTGTCCCGCTCCAACCCGCGGAGTGGGTGATCATCCATGCGGGCATTACGCTCGGCAGCGGCTTGCTCGTCGGACTGCTCACCGGTCGACTGCTTGCCGCGCTCATCGCGGTGGGGCTGGGGGCGCTGCTCCCCTGGACGTATCTGAGCGTGCGGTGGAACCGGCGGCTGAGCGCCTTCAACGACCAGCTGGCGGACACCCTGCAGCTCATGGCTGGCGGTCTGCAGGCGGGCTACTCCCTCCCCCAAGCCGTCGACTCTGTCGTCCGAGAAGGCGCCGACCCCATCGCCGGGGAGTTCAACCATGCGCTCGTGGAAGCTCGGCTCGGCGTCCCGATCGAGGACGCGCTCGCAGGGATCGGCGAGCGAATGGACAGCACGGACTTCCGTTGGACGGTGATGGCGATCCGGATCCAGCGGGAGGTCGGCGGTAACCTGGCGGAGGTGCTGCGCAACGTGGCCAGCACTCTGCGGGAACGGGAACGGCTCCGTCGCCAGGTTCGTGTCCTGTCCGCGGAGGGTCGGCTGTCGGCGTGGATCATCGGCTTGCTGCCGTTCATCTTTGCGGTCTTTCTCGCGCTGGTGCGGCCGGGATACCTGTCACTGCTGTTCACGACGCCGCTCGGGTTGGTCATGCTGACCGTCGGTTTGGTGTTGTTCATCGTCGGCGTCGTGTGGCTCCGTCGAGTGGTGAGGGTGGAGTACTGACGTGAGCGGGATGCTGCTGCTCGCCGGCCTCGGGGCCTTCTTCGTGGGGACGCTGCTCTTTCTCGGCTTCTTCGGGGTCCTGCGCCGAGAACCGACAGGTGTGGGCCGGTCGCTCGAGGCGGTCAGCACGATGCGGGCGACGCCACCGGAGCTACGTGGTGCGATGGACCGACCGTTTGCAGACCGAGTGACGAAGCCGGGTTTCGCCCAGCTCACCGAGATGGGCCGGCGCATCACTCCCGCGGAGCAGGCTGCCCGCATCAGACGGCGGCTGGACCTGGCAGGAAACCCTGCTCACTGGAACGTCGACCGGATCCTGGCCTTCAAGGCACTGGGACTGATCATCGGATTCGCGATCGGGCTAGCACTGCCGCTCGTGCTCGGATGGGGGGTGGTGTGGTTCCTGGCGGCAGTGGTCGGGCTTTCTGTCCTCGGTTACTTCACTCCCGACCTTGTCCTGAACGAGCGAGCGGTGAAGCGCACCGAGCAGCTTCGCCGGGATCTCCCGGACGCCCTCGACATGCTGACCATCTCGGTGGAGGCGGGGCAGTCCTTCGACGGTGCGCTTTCGGAGGTGTCCAGGAACACCGCGGGACCCCTGGCCTCGGAGTTCTTCAGGGTGTTGCAGGAGATGCAACTCGGACGCAGCCGGTCGGAGGCGATTCGCGACCTCGGCGACCGGGCGAACCTGCCGGAGATGAAGAGCTTCGCCAGTGCGATGGTTCAGGCCGACTCGTTCGGCATCCCCATCGCCAACGTGCTGCGGATCCAGTCGCACGAGCTGCGGATCAAGAGGTCGCAGCGGGCGGAGGAAGCCGCCCAGAAGGTCCCCGTGAAGATGCTCTTCCCGTTGATCTTCTGCATCCTTCCGGTCATGATGATCGTCGTTGTCGGGCCGGCCATCATCTCGGTGATCAATTCGCTGACCGGCAAGCTGTAGTGCCTCGACTCCTCGTGGTGTCCCGGACCCCGGCGCTCGCCATGGGGCTGGCCGGCACGCGCTTCACCACGGTCGTGCTGTCCGAGCACGAGGTCATCGAGTCAGCGGAGCCCCCATCGGTCGACGCGATCCTGCTCGACCTTCAGTCCGCCGACGAGACGGTCCGGTTGTTGACGACCTTGCGCCACCGCTTCGCACCGATCCCAGCGCTGGTCCTGGTCAGCCCGGACTGGGACGTCACTCCTGTCCAGCGGCCGCCGCAGACCTCGATCGTCGTCCGGCCGGTCAGCCAGCCGTCGCTCGTCCAGTCGCTGGAGCGGTTGCTCGACGCGACTCAGGTCTCACCAACCGCCCCTGAGGGGGCTGGCCAAGTCGCCCGGCGGGAGCCCAAACCCACCGGGCTTTCGGCCATGACGCCCCTCGACCTGGTGCGGGCACTTCTGCCGAGCGCGGGCCGACTCCCCACCGTCGCGGAGGTCAGCAGGGTCGTCCTCCAGCAGGCACTTGTGGAGAACAAGGCTGACGCGGGTGCCCTGATGCTGCGCGAGGAGAACCACTGGTGGGTTGCCGCGGGATCAGGCTTGCGACCCTTGGAGGCCCGATCCGAGCTCTCGATCGATCACTGGCTGGTCCAGACCGTTGGCGTCGGTGCCCGCGGTGTGCTCGTAACGGACACCGACATCGCCCGGCAGATGCTGGCCGGCGCACCGTTGGCGAGTTGGCGGCATCTCTTGGCCATTCCTGTCCCCCACATCGGCGGCATACTGATCCTCGCTCGCCGCAACAATCCGCCGTTCTCGGAGGACAACATCGAGCAGTCAGCCAGCCTGGGCCGCGACGCGGCGGCCTTTCTCCTCGAGGCACTCGAAGTCCGCCGGCTGGCGCGGGCGCTGATCCGCTACACAGCGCGCAAGGCCGAGGACCGTTAGGGCCGGCTACTCGACAAAGACCCGCTCGTCGACGAGCTGCTCGGAGACTGCGGACCCCTCCGGGTCAAAGCGACCGCGCTCGAACCTCTTGCGAAACTGCAGGTCGATGTGGTCCAGCCCATTTCGGTTCTTCTCGAGGCTCACCACCACGAAGTTGCGGAAGCTCTCGGCATTCGTGATGTCGTAGACCAGGTGGTGTCGGGCCACCACGTTGAACTTGTCGTTCATCACGAGTACGACGTCGGCCTCGTAGGCCAAGGCCGATGCGCCGCGTAGGTGGTGGGTGCGCAGTCGACGACCCGCCCGGATACCCTCCTTGTCCGCTGCCACGACGGCCAGAACCGGCACGTCGGCGGCCAGAGCCAGGTCCTTCAGCCCCTGGACCACATCGGTGATCCGCTCCTCCTCGCTGGGGCCACCGAGCGGCACCGCGACCTTCTGCAGGTAGTCGACGACGACGAGCGGCGGCTGGCCGTGGGTGGCGCGGACCTCCTGGACGACCGCGGCGATGGTCTGCACGCTCGTGGTTGTGCCGTTGGAGCGATGGATCATGAGGCGGTCTCCCCACGCCCGGACTGCGAGAACTGCCTCGGCGCCCCCCTCGGTGGCAGCCAGCCGGTCCTCAAGCCCGCCCAACTGGCCGTCCGCCGCCTCCAGCGCCTCCCGGAACTGGCGGATCGTCGGAGCCTCGATCCCTCCGGCGAGTCCGGCTTCGACTGCCAGCAGCCGCTCCAGGACCAGGACCGCGTCGTGCTCGAAGGAGAAGTAGACGGCGGTGTGACCGGACGCTACGACGTTACGCAGGAGCTGCAGTGCCAAGGTGGTCTTGCCCAGACCCTGAGGCCCGCCCAGCAGCGTCAGCTCGCCCGAGCGCAGACCACCGTTGAGGTAGGCGTCCAACGGGGTGAAGCCGGTCGGCCACACGCTGGCAGCTGCGGAGCGCCCCTGTTCCAACTTGCAGTTGGCTTCATGCAGGACGCTGCTCAGAGTACTCAAACCCTCCACCTGCTCATGATCCCAGACCTGCGCCCCCCAGCGCGGCGGAATGGCCCCGGCCGTAGCAATCTATGAGCCCGTGTGCAACCGTCGGCCCATGCGACTGCGCACCCTGCTGAGGAGTCCGCGTGGCTTTGTGATCGGGCTGCGCCTCGGCCTCTTCACGATGCTGGCCGTCGTCCTGGTGCTGCTCGTTGGCTTCGACGTCGCCTGGCCGCCGCTCGGGTTGCTGCTGGCCATCGTTGCTGGGGCCACCCTCGCAACGGCGCGTTCGATCGCTCGGATCGGGCCGGCGATCGAGATCGGTGCGGCGGCCCTCCTCATCGGGCTCAACGAGCCGAGCGGCGCGACCTTGATGCCGTATCTGATCGCGCCAGCCGTCGCCGCCGGACTTCTGTGGGGCGCCTCCGTCGCATCCGTGTCGGTGGGCTTGGCGCTCGGCGTCCTCGCGCTGACCGCCGTTGTGGTCGAGGCGGACCCCCGCTCGTTCTCGGCCTACGCCGGCCAGTGGCTGGTGCTCTCGCTCATTGCGGGGCTGCTCGCGGCGTGGGCACGCCGACTGCGGGTGGAGTCCCAGAGCGACCCGAGTCAGGCCTCCTACCAGGCCGCGTACCGGTTGCTGTCCCAGCTGCGCACGGTTTCCCGGCAGCTCGCCGGCGGCTTGGACGCCTATTCCCTCGCCCAGGCGACCCTGGAGAACCTGCAGCGCTCAGTGGCCTACTCCCGAGCTGCGTTGTTCGCCCGGTCGGAGGGGGGACTGCTCGTGCCGCTCGCTTTCGGCAGCGCGATGCCGGTCGACTGGCATCCATCCATCGATGCCGACTCCCTCTGGGCTGAGGCCTGGACCAGCGGAAGTCCCAGCCGTGGCCAGGGGCTGTTCTCCGGCGGTGAGGACGGCTATGCCGCCGCCCTGCCACTGCGCGTTGGGGTCCGCGTGATCGGCATCCTCGGCGTGGAGCGGCTCGACGAACCGTTCACGTCCGAGGAGCTTGCTGCCGCCGAGACCCTGCTCGCGGATGCCTCCCTGCGGATCGAGACGGCTCTGCTGTTCTCCGAGGTGCGCCAGATCGCGACCGCCGAGGAGCGCCGCCGGTTGGCCCGAGAGATCCACGACGGCATAGCGCAGGAGCTGGCTTCGCTGGGGTACGTCATGGACGACATGGCATACCGGGCGGCTACCGAGGAGCAGCGCCAGGCGCTGCAGAGTCTGCGTTCCGATCTGACCCGGATCATCTCCGAGCTGCGGCTGTCCATCTTCGACCTGCGCAGCGAGGTGCACACCTCCACCGGCCTGGGGGCGGCTCTGTCGGACTACGTGCGGACCATCGGCGCCACCTCGGACCTCACCGTCCACCTGATCCTGGACGAGTCCCCCCACCGGCTGCGCGCCGAGACTGAGGCGGAGCTGCTTCGCATTGCCCAGGAGTCCATCACCAACGTCCGCAAGCACGCCAGATCGGCCAACCTGTGGGTGACCTGCCAGACGAACCCGCCTAACGCCTTTCTGCGAATCGAGGACGACGGACTCGGGTTGGGGCCCTCGCGTACCGACAGTTACGGTATGGAGATCATGAGGGAGCGTGCGAGACGACTCGGAGCCGACCTCACGGTAAGACCACGCGACGGCGGAGGTACCGTCGTTGAGGTCGTCGTGGGTGAGCTCGCACCGGACTCTCCCAACGGTTTAGGCCACGCAGGGGGTGACCATGTCCACGACCGTGCTGCTCGTTGACGACCACGAGCTGATCCGGCAGGGGCTACGTCGCGCGTTCGAGCGCAACGAGGACTTCGAGGTCATCGGCGAGGCCGGATCCGTCGCCGAGGCGGCACGGCAGCTGGCGGTGCTGCACCCGGATGTCGTCGTCGTCGACGTCCGGCTCCCCGACGGCAGCGGCCTCGACATCGTCAAGGCCGCACGGCGGCAGCGCCCGGACCTCGGCATCGTCGTGCTGACCATGTACGCCGGCGACGAGCAGCTGTTCGGCGCGCTCGACTCTGGCGCCTCTGCGTTCGTGCCTAAGGACGCCCCGACCGACGACGTCCTGGCCGCGGCAAGGCACGCTGCGGCCTCGCCCCAGGCGTTCACGGCCCGCGACCTGTCTGAGGCCATGAAGCGCCGGCTCACGCCCACTGGGCCACAGCTGTCGCCTCGGGAGAAGGAGGTCCTTCAGCTGCTCGCGGACGGTCTTGGGGTGGCACCGATCTCGCGTCGGCTGTACATCAGCGAGTCAACGACCAAGACCCACATCTCCAAGCTGTACGAGAAGCTGGGTGCGGGCAACCGGGCGCAGGCCATCATGGCGGCCCTACGGCTGGGCCTGATCAAGCACGGCGGGGACCAGCCCACCATTTGACACCACGCAGTCACCCGTTCGGCCTAGGGAGACTGACCACCCGATCGATGGTCGGGCAACGGGCCAGAGATGAGAATCGACGCATCGGGCTCACGTGGGGGGCCCACTCAAGATCCACGGAGGGCCCAGAAATGCTCCAGATGATCCGCAAGCACCTCGCGGCCGCGCGTACGCACGACGACGGCGCCACCGCCACCGAGTACGTCCTGCTGCTGGCCGGCATCGCTGCGGTCATCATCGGTGCAGTCTTCCTCTTCGGCAACTTCCTGAGCACCAAGTTCAACGACGTCCAGACCTCGATCAGCAAGGCTAAGTAATCCGGGGGAGGGCCGCGCGGAGACCGCGTTGGCGCGTCTCGCCCTTGCGGTCTTCGACGCGGCATCCTTCTGCTGGGGCACAGGTGACCGCAGATCAAGGAGGCAACTGATGAGGGCGCAACCCCGGTCCGACCATGGGGCGACCGCGACCGAGTATGCCCTCCTCCTCGCTGGCGTCGCCGTGGCCATCGTGGTATCGATCGTCGCGTTCGGCACCTTCCTGAACACCAAGTACACAGACACCTGCAACTCAATATCGACGGGAATGAACGATCCCGCCGCCTGCAAGTAGCCAATCGCGGGTGAGCACCCGAGCGGCCGTCGTCGGCCGTCCTCGGCTCGCCCAGATCGAACCCCTGCACCTGCTCGCCGCGGTCTTCGCGGCGGCGAGCTTGGCAACGGTCGCGTCTTGGCCCTTGGTGGACCCCGACGCTCCGTGGCACGTCCTGCTGGGCTCCCAGGTCTGGGGTGGCGTGGCACCCTGGCAGGCCGGCCGTGGCTGGACGTTCGCACCCGTCGACGACAGCCACTGGGTGACGACCCAGTGGCTGGCCGAACTGCTGACGGCCGGCGTCCACGGAGCGCTGGGCTGGAGCGGTCTGCTGGTCTTCCGCGCCCTGTTGACATTGGGCCTGCTCTTCGTCCTCGCCGTCACCCTGCTGCCCGGACGGCCGGCGCGAGCGTCGGTGCCGGTCTTCCTCATCGCAGCCGGCCCCGCGTTCATGGTTAGCGTCCAGGAACGTCCGCAGTCGCTGTCGTTCATGCTGCTCGTACCCGTCTCGTGGTGGGCGCTGCGAATTGTGCAGCAGGCTCGGCCGCCCTCGGCCTGGGTCGTCGTGCCTCTAACTGTCGGGTGGGCAAACACCCACGGACTGTGGATCCTGCTCCCGGCGACCTTCACGCTCGCCGCGGTCGCGCGCTGGACGGACCACGGGGTCCGTGACCGGGCCTCGGCGCGGACTCTCGCGCTGGTCGCAGCCTCGCTGGCCAGCGCTCTTGTCACCCCGGCCGGCATCGGCACCCTCACTGCGGGCTGGCGGTTCCGAAAAGCCGCCGGGCCGCAGATCACCGAGTGGCTACCCGTCAACCTGATCGGGACCGATGCCATCCCGCTGGTGGCCCTCGGCGTCGTCATGGTGGTCGCCTGGTCGCGAGGAAGGGTGCGACCACCGCGGTCGGAGCTGCTGTACGTCGGTGGCCTCCTGCTGTTCGGCCTCAGCGCCTACCGCAACGTCACGCCCGCCTTGCTGCTGACCGCCCCGTTCGCGCTGTCCCGCATCACCGCCGCCTGGGACCCGCAGCCGTCGCGCACGAGCGAGCGGGAACGACGCCTGCTGGGTGGGACCATCGCCGCCGTCGTGACCGTGGGGCTTATGGTGGCGATCGTCGAGGTGGCTTTGATCAAGCCCTTCCCCAGCGACGCGCCGGTCATGCTGGCCGAGCAGGTCGCCGGCCGGCCCGAAGGAACCCGGGTGCTGCCCGAGTACAACGACTCAGGCCTGGTTCTCGCCCTGATACGCCCGAGCGGAAAGACGGCGATCGACGGGCGTAGCGACCTGTTCGGGGCCGCCTACATCGGTCGCTACGGCACCCTGACCGACGCCGGCTACGGCTGGCAGGCGACCCTGCGCGAGCTCGATCCCACCTCAGCCATCCTCAGGCGCACGACCAATCTGGCCAAGAAGCTCCAGAAGTGCGGCTGGCTGGTTGAGGACAGCACACCGACTCACCTGCTGCTGGTGCCCACCCCGGGTTGGAGCTGCCCCGCCGGCAGCTGATCAGTCAGACGAGCAGCTCCCCCAGTCGATCCGCAACCGAGTCCCATCGCCACGCTTCCTCCACCCACGCCCGGCCCTGCTCGCCCATGCGGGCAGCGAGCTCCGGCTCGGACAGCAGCTCGGACACCCGATCAGCGACGGCGGCCACGTCCCGCCCCGGCACCACGAACCCGGTCTCGCCCTCGAGCACGGCGTCCGGGGCGCCGCCCGAGTCGCCGGCGACCACCGGCTTGCCGGTCGCCGAGGCCTCCAGGTACACGATGCCCAGCCCCTCGACGTCCAGGCCCCCGTTGCGGGTGCGGCAGGGCATCGCAAAGACGTCCCCGGCGTCGTAGTGCGCGGCCAGCTCGGCGAACGGCACCGATCCGGCGAAGACCACGTCGCGCTCGACGCTGACCTCACGCGCCAGCCGCTCGAGGCGCTGGCGCGAGGGGCCACCGCCGACGAGCAACAAGGCCGCTCCCGGAGCGGCCCGACGGACCTGCGGCAGGGCGCGGACCAGCGTGTCCTGGCCCTTCCGGGGCATCAACCGGGAGACGCAGACCACCACGGGTCGCCCGGCCAGTCCGTGCCGCTCGCGGATCGCGCCGCCGCCGGCGCCTGGG
>DATCDE010000006.1 GCA_036510875.1 Actinomycetes bacterium | reverse complement strand
TGAGGACGACGTATACGTCGTCCTCACCCTGACAAGTCGCCGGTCTCGCCGGCGAGGGCGGCGCGACGGCCCAGCACGAACACCCAGGCCAGGAACGCCGTCCAGGCGAGCAGCCCGATCCCGATCCGGGCCCAGGTCGGCAGGTGGGACGGCGTGACGAAGGCCTCGATCACCCCGGACACGAGCAGCACCAGCACCAGGCCGAGCGCCACCCCGGCCGCGGCCCGGCCCTCCTGCGCGAGGGCGACCGACCGGGGCCGGTCGCCGGGGTCGATGATCGTCCAGCCCAGCCGCAGCCCCACTCCGGAGGCCACGAACACCGCGGTCAGCTCGAGCATCCCGTGCGGCAGGATCAGCCCGAAGAACAGGTCCAGCCGGTCGTTGGCGGCCATCAGCCCCCCGGACACCCCGACGTTCAGCGCGTTGGAGAGCAGCACCCACACGACCGGGATCCCCAGCAGCCCCCCGAACGCGATCGAGACGGTGGCGACGAGGGCGTTGTTGGTCCACACCTGCGCCGCGAACGACCCGGCCGGGTGGGAGGAGTAGTACGACGCGAAGTCCTGGTTCACCAGCTCGCGGATCTGCTCGGGCGCAGCGATCGACGCCTGCACCGCCGGGGTGACGGCGACCCACCAGCCGAACGCCACGGCCACCGCGAGGAACGCGGTCGCGGTCCCGATCCACCACCAGCGGGCCCGGTAGACGGCGGCCGGGAACTGCCGCCCGAGGAACCGTCCGACGTCGGACCACGCGGTCGGGTAGGTCCCGGTCAGCGCCGACCGGGACCGGGCCACCAGGGTGGACAGCCGGCCCACCAGGTGCGGGTCGGGGGCCGCCGAGCGGACCACGGACAGGTGGGTCGCGGTGCGCTGGTAGAGGTCGACGAGCTCGTCCGCTTCGGCGCCGGTGAGCCGGCCGGGCCGGCGGGACAGCTGCTCGAGCCGGTCCCACTCGGCCCGGTGCGCCGTCACGAACGCGTCGATGTCCATCGGTTCGGCAGACTAGCGCCCCACCGGTCGACCGAGCCGGGTACCGAGCGCGAGGAGCAGCATGAGCCAGCCGGCACCGCCCGGGCCGCTGCCGCCCATGGGCGGGGACGTCGTCTCCGGCGAGGCAGTCGTCCTGGAGCTGCGGCTGGCCAAGCTGCCGAGCCGCTCACTGGCCATCGTCATCGACCTGACCCTCCAGCTCGGCCTGCTGCTGGCGTTCGTGTTCCTGCTGGGGGCCACCGCCGGGCACCTGGACACCGCGCTGGTCGCGGCGCTCAGCCTCGTGGTGACCGTGGGGGTGGTGCTCGGCTACCCGATCCTCTTCGAGACACTCACCCGCGGCCGCAGCCTGGGCAAGCTGGTCCTCGGGCTGCGCGTGGTGCGCGACGACGGGGGGCCGATCCGGTTCCGGCACTCGCTCGTGCGCGCCCTGCTGGGCCTGGTCGAGATCTGGCTGACCTCGGGCGTGGTCGCGATCCTGGCCAGCCTGGTGTCGACCACGGGCAAGCGGCTCGGCGACCAGCTGGCCGGGACAGTGGTGATCCGGGAGCGGGTGCCGGTGCAGCGCGCGCCGATGGCGACCATGCCGCCGTGGCTGGCCGGGTGGGCGGCGCAGGCCGACCTCGGCCGACTGCCGGACGACCTGGCGCTGGCCGCGCGCCAGTTCCTGGCCCGCAGCAGCGAGCTGGCGCCTGCGGTGCGCACCAGCATGGGGCGCCGGATCGCCGGGGACGTCGTCCGCTGCGTCGCTCCCCCGCCACCGCCCGGGACGCCGGTGGAGGCGTTCCTGGCCGCCGTCTTGGCCGAGCGACGGCGCCGCGAGGAGCAGCGGTCCAGGCCCGAGGCGGTCGCGCCCCCGGTCGCGCCCAGCGCGGCACCAACCGCACCGCTGGCGCCATCGGCGCCGCCCGCGCCGCCGTCACCTCCGGGAGGGTTCGCTCCCCCCGGCTGAGGTCCGATCCTCAGCGCAGGGCGAGCAGCGCGAGCGCCCCCGGCAGGTTCACCGTCATGTGGGTGAGGATGCTGGCCCCGGTGCTGCCGGTGCGGGCCCGCACGGTGCCGAGCACCAGCCCGATCGCCAGCAGCAGCGCGAACCGCAGGGGCTCGAAGTGGAACAGGGCGAATGCGGTGCCGGTGCCCACGACGGCGGACAGCGCCGGGATCGCCCGCCGTTCCAGCGCACCGTAGAACAGCCCCCGGAACGCGATCTCCTCGACGATCGGCGCGCCCACGGCCGCGGACAGGGCCAGCACCGTCAGGGCGGCCCGGGACGCGCTGGTGGTGTCCTGGGCGATGTTGCCCACGGCCGACGACAGCGTGTGCCCGCTGATCTTCTCGGTGAGGATGGCGATGCCCCAGGCCGCCAGGTACGCGACGATCCCCCCGCCCACGCCGACGCCGGCCTGCCGCCAGGTCACCCGCAGCCGCAGGTCGGCCACCGGGCCGTTGCCCCGGGTGGCCGTCGCGAGGAGTGGCCAGCCGGCCAGCCCGAGCCAGGGAAGCATGAGCATCGCGACACTGGCCCAGGCCTTGCCGTCGGCGGTGTCCGGGAACAGCGGGGTCACCAGCAGCACGCTGGCCAGGCCGAGCAGCAAGGTCAGGCCGAAGGTGATCGCGACGTCGCCCAGCCCCCAGCGGACCGCCCTGGTCGTCGGCTCGGGCGTGCTCAGCGGACCACCCGCACGTTGAACGCCGCCGTCCCGAGCGAGCCCATGAGCCGTAGCCACAGCGCCTGGTACATCTCGGTGCCGCGGGCCGCCTCGATGCCGCCGAGGTCGTGCACCCGCTCGGGGTCCCAGCCAAGCTCGCCGAGCAGCCCTCGCACCACGGCCTTGGCCTGCGCGTCGTCCCCCGCCATGAACAGGTCGTGCGGCTCATCGAGCAGCTGCGCACTGACCATGGCCGCCGCGGTGACCGTGTTGAGCGCCTCGACCACCCGAGTCGCCGGGACGGCGCTCTGCACCTGCTCGCCGAGGCTGTCGGTGTTGGCCAGCCACAGGGACGGCGGGAACCCGCCGGAGAAGTCCAGCGGGTTCGCCACGTCGAGGAGCACCTTGCCGGCGAGGGCCTCCGCACCCGCGGCGGCCAGCGCCTCAAGCGTGGCCTGACCCGCGGTCGCGTTCACGACCAGCTCGGCGTGGGCTGCCGCGTCGGCGAAGCTGCCGTGCCGACGGCCCCGGGCAGCGGCCCGCTCGTCAGCGACCTCGTTGGCTGCCGAGCGGGCACCCATCGTCACCGGGTGGCCCAGCTCGGCGAACCGGGTGGCCAACGTGGTGCCCACCACGCCGGTGCCGAGCACGGCGATCCGCATGGCGCGCCTACGAACCGTGCTGCCAGGACGACAGGTACTCCGCTTGCGCGTCCGTCAGCGTGTCGATGCCCACGCCCATGGCCGCCAGCTTGAGCCGGGCGACCTCCTTGTCGATCTCGGTGGGCACGTCGTGGACGCCGGGCTCAAGCTGCGAGGCGTTGGTGACCAGCCACTCGGCGGTCAGCGCCTGGTCGGCGAAGGACATGTCCATGACCGCGGCCGGGTGGCCCTCGGCCGCGCCGAGGTTGACCAGCCGGCCCTCGGCCAGCAGCAGCAGCCGGCGTCCGTCGGCCATGACGTACTCGTCGGTCTGGTGTCGGATCTTGCGGTTGACGGCCACCGCGTTGGCCTCCAACCACTTGACGTCGATCTCGATGTCGAAGTGGCCCGAGTTCGCGAAGATCGCGCCGTCCTTCATGACCTCGAAGAACTCCTGGCGCAGCACGTCGCGGTTGCCGGTGACGGTGATGAATACGTCGCCGACGCGGGCGGCGTCGGCCATCGGCATGACCCGGTAGCCCTGCATGGTCGCGTCCAGAGCCTTGGTCGGGTCGATCTCGGTGACGACCACGTTCGCACCCATGCCCTTGGACCGTTCGGACACGCCCTTGCCGCAGTAGCCGTAGCCGGCCACGACGACGGTCTTGCCCGCCAGCAGCGTGTTCGTGGCCCGGAAGACGGCGTCCAGGGTGGACTGTCCGGTGCCGTACCGGTTGTCGAACATGTGCTTGGTGTCGGTGTCGTTCACCGCGATCATTGGGAACCGCAGCGCCTTGTCCGCGGTCATCGCGCGCAACCGGATCACCCCGGTGGTGGTCTCCTCGCAGCCGCCCTTGACCACGTCCAGCAGCTCCTGGCGGGTGGTGTGCAAGGTGTTGACCAGGTCGCAGCCATCGTCGAACACCTGGTGCGGGGCGATGTCGAGCGCCGCGTTGATGTGCGCGTAGTAGCCGTCGTGGTCGACGTTGTTGCGGGCGAACACCGAGATGCGGTACTCGTGCACGAGGGCCGCGGCGGTGTCGTCCTGGGTGGACAGCGGGTTGGACGCACACAACGCGATCTCGGCCCCCCCGGCCTGCAGGGCCCGCATCAGGTTCGCGGTCTCGGTGGTCACGTGCATGCAGGCGGCGATCCGGGTGCCCTCGAAGGGGCGCTCCTTGGCGAACCGCTCGCGGATCTGAGTCAGCACCGGCATGGACCGCTCGGCCCACTCGATCCGGAGCCGGCCCTGGGCGGCCAGCGAGGCGTCGGCGATGTCGTGGCGAGGGATGGCGTCTGAGGTCATCCCCGGATCGTAGGGCGCGCTCCGCTCCTGCCGGCCGTTCCTGACATGATTGTGTCAGGATTGACTCATGCGGATCACCGACGCGGCGGACCGGCTGGGGACGACGGCCCGGATGCTGCGCTACCGGGAGCGGCTGGGCCTGCTGGTGCCGGCCGCGGACGAGCCGGGCCGGCACCGCCACTACGGCGCCGCGGACCTCGCGGCGGCCGGCTGGGCGGCCGCGCTGGAGCAGCGCTACGAGGTGAGCCCGGCCGCATTGGCGTTCGCCCTTCGGGTGCTCTCCGACCCGGCGGCCGAGGCCGACGTACGCCGGCTGGGCGACCTCACCGGGCGCACGACCACGCGGGCGCTGGACTTCGACCAGGTCAAGGCGCAGCGGCTGCTGCGCGGGCGCCCGGCCACCACGGGCCGACCCGGCGGACGGCCGCGGCCGGGGTCCCGCGTACCCGCGTCGGGACGCTGAAGGTCCGCCCGGCCAGCGGCTGGGTCCGACTCAGCCGGCGGTGAAGTCGACGACCACCTTGATGTCGTCGGGCTGCTTGACCAGCGCCTCGGCGATCCGCTCGGGCGGCACCCGGCGGGTGACCAGCCGGGCCAGCCAGTCGCGGTCGGCGCGCGTCAGCTCATGGGCGGCCTTGTAGAAGTGCCGCCGGTTGGCGTTGACCGACCCGACGATCACGTTGTTCTGTAGCACCATCTCGGTGGCGACGTCGGCCAGCTTCAGGCCGGTCGTCCGGCCCCCCGATCCCACGCCGGTGAGCGCGACCACCCCGCCGGACCCGACCGCGCGCATCACGTCGGCGATGACCTGGGCCACCCCGGTGCACTCGATGACGACGTCCGGATCGAACCCGACGTCGAGCGCGCTGCCGTGGTGGTACGTGGCGCCAAGGGCCTTGACGAGCTCCGGCTTGGGCCCGGAGTCGACCTGGTCGAGCACGTGCACCTCGAGGCCGCGCTGGACGCCGACCATGGCGGCCAGCAGACCGATCGGACCGGCGCCGGTCACCAGGCAGGTGCGCGGCTCCCAGAACGCGCGGCTCCCCACGGCCCCGACCTGCTCCCAGGCCTTGGTGACCACAGTCGTGGGCTCGAGCAGGACGCCCAGCAGGCCCAGGGACGGGTCCAGCACGGTGACGTAGTCGGGCTCGATCCGCCACTGCTGGGACATGAACCCGTCGATGGACTTGATGCCGCGCTCGGTGTAGCGGCCGTTGCGGCACATGTCCCATTCGCCGACCGCGCAGCTCGGGCAGGGCACCGGGTCCGGCCGGCGCACGATGCCGACGACCAGGTCGCCCTTGCTCAGGTTGCTCGAGCCGGGGTCGACGACGCGGCCGAGGGACTCGTGCCCCAGCACCAGCCGGTCGTGGCCCTCGGGAGCCCAGCCGTACCTGCCCTGG
This sequence comes from Actinomycetes bacterium, assembly GCA_036510875.1. Classification (NCBI taxonomy): domain Bacteria; kingdom Bacillati; phylum Actinomycetota; class Actinomycetes; species Actinomycetes bacterium. The sequence continues at coordinate 12,479 of DATCDE010000006.1, read as the reverse complement.
GCGATCTCCACGTCGGTGCCGCAGACCCCGACGGCGACCGCCTCGACCAGCACCGAACCGGTGGAGGGGTCCGGCTCGGGCACCTCCTCGCAACGAACCGACCCTTTGACCTTCGGCTGCACCGTGACCGCTCGCATGTCGGCACAGTACGTCGGCGTCGGCCCTCGGGGGCGGCGTCCGGTCAGCGACCTGCGTCAGTGGCTGCCGGGGGCGGTGACGAAGCAGGTGCCGGTGCCGGTCACCACGAGGGGGCCGGAGCCGGCCGGCAGGAAGGCGGCCCGGCCGGGGTCCAGCGCCACCCCGCCGACGGCGACCTGGCCGGCCACGCACACGACGATCGCCGGCCCCACGGCCGGCACCGGGCGGGCGGTCCCGGCCACCTCGACCCGCCAGACCGCGAAGTCCGACACCGGGACGTCGTACGCCTCGACTCCGTCGCTGACCGGCCGCGGCCACACCCGCGGCTCGGTCCGCGCGGCGTACCGGACCACCCGGCGCAGCTCGTCGAGGTCCACGTGCTTGGCGGTGAGCCCGCCGCGCAGCACGTTGTCCGAGGAGGCCTGCACCTCGACGCCGACCCCCCGCAGGTAGGCGTGCAGGACGCCGGACTCGAGGAACACCGCCTGGCCGGGCTCCAGCCGGACCAGTCGCATCAGCAGCGGCGCCACGATCCCGGCATCCCCGGGGTAGCTGACCGCCAGCCGGACCACCCAGTCCAGCGCGGCCGCGTCCGACGACCCGGCCTCGGCCCGGTGCCCGCCGCAGGCCGCCGCCACCTCCGAGACCAGCCGGTCCCGCTCGACGCCGTCCAGCCCGAGGACCGCGGCGACGGTCTCCCGCAGCGCGTGCTCCTCGTCGGGGTGGGCCAGCGGGACGGTCAGCCGCTCCAGCAGCGGGCTGCCCACCAGCCGGACCAGCCGCAGCGCCTCGGCCGGCGGCCGGAACCCGCACAGCGCCTCGGTGTGCCCGAGCGCGACCAGCAGCTCGGGCTTGTGGTTGCGGTCGCGGTAGTTGCGCCGCGGGTCGTCGCGGCGCAGCCCCGCGGCCTCCTCCCGGGCGAACCCCTCGGTGGCCTGGGCCCGGTCGGGGTGCGCCTGGATGGACAGCGGCTGCTCGGCCGCGAGCAGCTTGACCAGGAACGGCAGGTCGGGCACGACGTCGGCCAGGGTGCGGCCGTCCGGCAGCCGGGACGGGTCGTCGGGGTGGGCGCCTATCCAGATCTCCGCCCACGGCCGGTCGGACGGCTCCGGCCGGCCGAGCAGAGCCGGCAGCACGGTGTGCGAGCCCCAGGAGTAGTGCCGGACGGCGGTGTCCAGCGGCAGCGCGGTCATCCGGGCAGCGACCCGCTCTCGGGGGGGCGCCGGATGTCCGGCTCGAGGTAGATGAGCGTGACCGCCGGGACGCTCACACGGACCCGTGCCTCGGCCGCGTCGATGGCCTCCGCCACGGCCTGCGCGGTGTCGTCGTGCTGCACGGCCACCTTGGCCGCGACCATCAGGTCGTCCGGGCCGACGTACAGGGTGCGCAGGTGGATGACGCTCTGCACGCCGCCGCCGGCCAGGGCGGCCCGGATCGCGGCGACGTCCTCGGCGCCGGCTCCCTCGCCCACGAGCAGGCTGCCCACCTCGAAGGCCAGGAACATGGCGATGAGCACGAGCAGCACGCCGATGGCCAGCGAGCCCACGCCGTCCCAGGCGCCGTTGCCCGTGGTCACCGCCAGCGTGACGCCGACCAGCGCGAAGGCCAGGCCCAGCAGCGCCCCGGTGTCCTCCAGCAGCACCACGGGCAGCTCGGGCGCCTTGGCGTGCCGCAGGAAGGCCCACCACGACCGGCCGCCGCGCAGCGGGTTGGACTCGTGGACGGCGGTCCGCAGCGACCAGGACTCGAGGAGGACCGCGACGCCGAGGACACCGAACGCCCAGGCCGGGCTGCTCAGCGCCTCCGGGTGGTGGACCTTGTGCCACCCCTCGTACAGCGCGAACACCCCACCGAGGGTGAACAGGATGATCGACACGATGAAGGCGTAGAGGTAGCGCAGCCGGCCGTAGCCGAACGGGTGCGCGTCGTCGGCCACCTGGCGGGACCTGCGCCCGCCGATGATGAGCAGCACCTGGTTGCCGGTGTCGGCCATCGAGTGCACGGACTCCGACAGCAGCGAGGAGGAGCCGGTCGCCAGGAAGGCGACGAACTTGCTGATCGCGATGCCCAGGTTGGCCAGCATCGCGGCGACGATGGCCCGCGTCCCCCCGGAGGCGCTCACGAGCCCATCCGCTCCTTCAGCTCGGCGACGTGCCGCGACGTCGCGGGGTCCAGGCCGAGTCCGAGCGCGAGGTACACCGAGGCGAAGTCGGTGAGCGCCACCAGGCTCGCCACCCTGGCCAGCGCCGAGCGGCCCTCGGCGCGGTGCTCGGTGACCCGCACGCCGCTGTCCACGGCGGTGTCCCGGACGACGGCCGCGATCCGGCCGACGTCGGGCTCCTCGAACTCCTCGACGTCACGCAGCAGCAGCAGCCGCAGCGTGGTCTGCTCGGGGGTCTCGAACGGGTCGGCGAACAGGTCGTCCTCGGCCCGGGCGAACGGGCCGTCGAAGGTGGCGACCACCTCGCCTGCGGCGTCCGGCAGGATCCCGGGGACGGCGGGGTGCCGGGCGTTGCGGGCCAGCTGCCCGGCGGCACGCAGTGCCCCCACGCCGGCGAGGTCCCCGGCGCCCAGCACCAGCGGCACGTGGCCCGCCAGCTCCAGGGCCAGCGCCTTGGCCGGGTTCACGAAGGACTCCGAGGCCGGGCGGGCGGTCTCGGCGACGTCGTCCAGCCGGGCCGCGGTCTCGTCCAGCGCCGCGGCACCCGCCTCGACCAGCCGGAGCGAGTCGGCGGCCATCAGCACCGGGACGGCGAGCGCCCACAGCCCCGCCCGCGAGGACCGCAGGTCCGACGCAAGGGGCACGTGCACGCCGCGGGCCCGCGCGCACACCTCGGCCAACGGCGAGCCGGCCCGGCCCACGGTCACCAGCCGGCAGCCGCGGCGGGCCGCCTCGGCGGCCACGGCGAGCGGGCCGGCGGCCCGGCCGGAGACCGACACCGCGACCACCACGTCGAGCGAGGACACCCAGCCGGGCAGTGTCCCGGAGTGGACTGAGGACACCGGCACCGGGCTGCGCGGACCGGCCAGCGCGGTGAGCAGGTCGGCCACCACAGCCGAGCCGCCCAGGGCCGACACGACCAGCGCCCGCGGGCGCCCGTCGTCCGCCACCGCGCTGATGCCGGCCTCCCCCGCGAGGGTCTGCGCGGCCCGTACCTGTGCCCCGGCGCCGGCCAGAGCGAGCAGCGTGCCGTGGCGGTCCGCCTCGGCGAGCGCGTCCGGGTCGTCCAGCAGCGCCTCGTCGACGGTGCGGGTCATGCCGCTCAGCCCTGCTGGCCGATGCCGTTCGGCCCGGGCTCGGCCTCGTCGAGGAGCATCACCGGGATGTCGTCGCGCACCGGGAACGCGGTCGAGCAGTACGTGCACACGAGCGCCTGGCGCTGCTCGTCCGGCCGCACCGGCTCGTGCCGCTCGCACGGGCAGGCGAGGATCTCCAGCAGCAGCGGGTCCAGGTTCACGTGGCCTCCCGACGGACGAGGGCGAGCACGGCGTCGCGCACGTGCTCCATGGTCGCGACGTCGCGGGCCTCGACGTTGAGGCGGAGCAACGGCTCGGTGTTGGACGGGCGCAGGTTGAACCACCAGTCGTCGGCGGCCACCGTGAGACCGTCGAGGTGGTCTGCCGAGACGCCGGGCCGGCCCGCGTAGGCGGCCTCGACGGCGGCGGTGCTGGCCGCAACGTCGGCGACCTCGCTGTTGACCTCGCCCGAGGCCTGGTAGCGCTCGTACGGCGCCAGCAGGGCGGTCAGCGGCGTCCCGGCCGGGCTGCCGCCGAGGGCCGCGAGCACGTGCAGCGCGGCCAGCATCCCGGAGTCGGCCCGCCAAAAGTCGCGGAAGTAGAAGTGCCCCGAGTGCTCGCCGCCGAACACCGCGCCGGTCTCGGCCATCACCTGCTTGATGAACGAGTGCCCCACCCGGGTGCGCACGGCGGTCCCGCCGTGCTCGGCGATCACCTCGGGCACGGTCCGGCTGGTGATCAGGTTGTGGATCACGGTGGCGCCCGGCTCGCGGGCCAGCTCACGGGCCGCGATCAGCGCCGTGATGATCGACGGCGACACCGCGGCGCCGGCCTCGTCCACGACGAAGCAGCGGTCGGCGTCGCCGTCGAAGGCCAGCCCGAGGTCCGCGCCGGCGTCGCGGACGGCCCGCTGCAGGTCGCGCAGGTTCTCCGGCTCGATCGGGTTGGCCTCGTGGTTGGGGAACGAGCCGTCCAGCTCGAAGTACAGCGGGACGACGGTCAGCGGCAGCGTCGCGGCCGGGTACTGCAGCACGAACGGGACGGTGTGGCCGGCCATCCCGTTGCCGGCGTCCACCACGACGGTCAGCGGCCGGATCCCGGCGATGTCGACCAGACCCCGCAGGTAGGCCGCGTAGGCGGGCAGGATCTCCCGTCGGGTCACCGTGCCGGCGGGGACGTCGACGTCCGGGACGCCGTCCCCGACCAGCGCGCGGATCTCGGCCAGCCCGGTGTCCCGGCCCACCGGCGCGGCACCCACGCGGCACAGCTTGATGCCGTTGTAGCGGGCCGGGTTGTGGCTCGCGGTGAACATGGCCCCGGGCACGCCGAGCGAGCCGGAGGCGAAGTACAGCGCGTCGGTGGACACCAGCCCCACGTCGACGACGTCGGCGCCCTGGCCGGTCACCCCGGCGGCGAACGCGGCGGCCAGCGCCGGGCTGCTCGGGCGCATGTCGTACCCGACCGCGACGGTCGTCGCACCCACGACCTGCACGAACGCGGCCCCCACGGCGGTGGCCAGCTGCTCGTCGATCTGGTCCGGGTAGGTGCCCCGGACGTCGTAGGCCTTGATGACGGCGTCCAGGTCACGATCCACGCGGAGCATGCCGCGGAGCCTACCGGGGCCCGGTCAGCGCTCCTTGCGGGTCTTGGCCAAGACGGTCTCCCGGTCCAGCGCGACCCCCTCGGCCACCCAGCTGCGGTGGGCGCACACGTGGCAGGAGGTGAACTCCACGGGAGTGCCGTCGGTGAGGGTCATGGCCAGCCGGGTGACCCGCTCGCTGGCGCAGGACCGGCAGCGAGCGCCGTCCCGCGCTCCGGGCTGGGTGAGGGAGCCCAGCGCGACGGGCGGGGCTGGCGTGCTGGAACGGCTGGTGCGGGCCATCGGGGCTCCCGGGAGGTCGGTGACGAGTCGGTGCTGCATCGGCAGTGGGGGCGACCTGGCTTGAGTTCCGGGCGTTTCCGTGACAAATCGGACAGGTCTGCGCGGTCAGTCCTCGGTCGGGGGCAGCACCCTCAGGTGGCCGCGCCGGCCCAGCCCGTGCGCCGCGGCCGGCACCAGCTCGGGCTCCGGCCGCTGCGCCGGGCGAGCGGCCTCCCGGACGGCGTCGGCGAGTGCCTCGAGGTCATCCGTCGTCGGCAGCAGCGCCGCCGGGTCCGGGGCCAGCCGGACCACCTCCCAGCCGCGCGGCGCCGTGAGCCGTTCGCTGTGCGCCTGGCACAGGTCGTAGCAGTGCGGCTCGGCGTACGTCGCCAGCGGGCCCAGGACGGCGGTCGACTCGGCGTACACGTACGTGAGGGTGGCGACGGCGGGTTGCCCGCACGCCGTCCGGGAGCAGCGACGGATGGAGCGCACGAGGTGAACGTACCCGGCCCGCGCGGCCACCCGCGGGAGGTGGTCGGTGCGGTCCCCGTGTCGGCCGGGCTCGCTACGCTGCCGGGGTGCGCGGACTGAGACGGGGCCGGTCCCAGCCGGACCCCGAGCCGGGCCGCCCTGCCCGGCGCCGGGACCGGCACGGCCGCGGGATCCGCGGCCCGCTGGCGCCCGCCTCGGTGCCCTACCCGCCCACCCGGTCCGAGCGGTTCGACGACCTGGTGCTCGGGGCCGTCGAGCGGGTCGAGGGTGGCTTCGCGGCCGAGCTGGCCGGCGTGGAGCTGGCCGTGGAGGAGGTCCCGCCGCCGAGGCCCGGGCCGGTGCCGCTGGGCCGGGTGGACCCGCCGGCGGGTGGCCGGCCGGCGCGGCTGGTCGTCTACCGGCGTCCGGTCGAGCTGCGCAGCCCGGACGTCCGGGACCGGCCCGGCCTGGTCCGCGACGTCGTCGTCGAGCTGGTCGCCGACCTGCTCGGGCTCAGCCCGGAGCAGGTCGACCCCGACTACGGCGACGGGGACGGGGACGGGGACTGACCGCTCAGCCGGTGGCTGACCCGGCGCCCAGACCTGCCATCGGGTCGGGCAGCACCGCGGGCACCCGCATGGTGGCCGGGCTGGCGACCACGGGGCCGCCGGTGATCAGCGGCCCGCGTGGGCCCTGCTCGGTGGTCAGCCAGGCCACGTAGAGCGGGCCGGCGCCGGCGGCCGGCGTGACGACGGCCGCCACCCGGTACCCGGAGACACCGAGCTGGACCACAGTGGTCCGCCCCGCTGGCACCTTCACCGTGACCGGCTTGGGCACTGCGGGCGGCTTCGACCCGGCCGGCGGCAGCGTGGTCAGCGTCGCGCTGACGTCGGTGTCGCCGGGCGCGGTGAGCAGCAGCACCGTGGACACCCGCACCGACGCCTCGACGTCGGTGACGGCCGCGGCACCGGGCAGCGCGGCAGCCGCGGCCGTGTAGGCGAAGTCGGGGTACTGACCGGCGCGGACCGTCCGGACCCCGCCGACCATCGGCTGGTCGGCGTCCGCCTCGATCGCGTAGCCGCCCTGCGGCTTCACCTTGTCCAGCGGCACCTCGACCAGCTGGCCGGCCGGCACCTGCAGGGTGTCGATGCCCAGCGGCACGATCGACCCCTCGCCGGTGAGCAGCCTCAGGTGGACGACGGCGTCCCCGGGTCCGGGGGCCACGAGCTGCAGGACCGACTTCGCGTCGGCGTCGCCGGGGACGCCCGGGATGACCAGGGAGCGGGCCGGCTCGACCGACGGGGGCACCCAGTCCACCCCCCCGGGGTCCAGCCCGTTGACCACGACGTCGGCCAGCGCCGAGGCCACCCGGCCGCTGACTGACGAGACCGCGACAGCGGTGGCGGCGGTCCCGGGCACCAGCGCGTCCAGGGCGAGCACCCGCTGCTGGCCCGCAGGGACAAGCAGGCCCTGGGCGGCCGCCGGCTGCTGGGCGCCGGTCGGGGTGAAGACGGTCACGTCCACGGTCGCCGCGGTGGCGTCGGTGTTGGACAGGTAGAGCGCGGACCGGCGGCCCACCGTGGCTCCCCCGCCGACGAACCAGGCGTCCGGCTGCGGGGCCGTGCAGGACACGTTGCTGCGCCCTCTGGCCGCGCCGGCCGACGCCCGCACGGACACGTCTGCGGTGAGCCCCCTGGCCAGCGCCCCGGTGGCCTGCACGACCAGCGTGCTCGGGCCGGCCGCCGGCACCGGGTAGCGCAGCGTCACCGGCCCGTCCGGGCGGCTGGCCGGGGCCGCCAGCAACGGTTTCGCGTCGGGGGCCGCGCCGAGCGCCTCGACCCGCAGCGTGCCGTCGCCACCCTCCGGTGAGATCGCCGTGACGTACGCCTGCTGGACGTCGGCCCGGGTCACCGCGCCCGGACAGACCAGGGTGAGCCGCTCGACCGGCACGGTGGCGCCACCGGATCCACGTGCAGCTGTCGGCGCGGCCGGCTGCGCGGCGGCGGTGACTGCGACGGCCCCGCCCAGCACCGCGGCCACGGCCAGCAGCACGGCGAACGGTCGGGTGAGCCTCACTCGTCGTCCTCCGTCGGACGCCGGCGTCCGGGCGTCGCGAGCACGACGACCGCCACGAGAAGCACGCCCTGCGCGACCAGCCAGCCGACCCGCTGGGCCTCCCGGTGGCCGACCTGCAGCCGGCCGCCGCCGGCGGGCAGGGTGAAGGCCTGGGCCCAGCCGTCGAAGGCGGCCGCCCTGGTGAGCGCGGTCCCGTCGAGGGTCGCCCACCAGCCCGGGTCGGCGCTCTCGGCCAGCACGAGGGTCCGCCCGGCCGGCCCCCCGATGACCGGGGTGTCCACGGTGGTGGTCGCGGCCGTGGCGTCCGCCTTCACCGGCACGTCGGCGGCGGCCGGCCGCTCGATGCGCACCCGCGGCCCGGCCTGCAGCAGCCGCCACACGGCCGCCCCCTGGACGGCACCGACCCTGGCCAGCCCCGGCACCCCGTCCACGGCGCGGACGACGCGGTCCGGCGCCGGGTCGGCCACCTCGAGGAAGCCGACTCCGTAGCCGGCCATGGCCGCGACGGCCTGCTCGTCCGCCCGGCCACCGAGGACGTCGGCCAGCACCGGTCCGAGCGCGGCGACCGTGCTCGCGGGCGGGGCGACGTCGGCGTCTCCGAGCACCCGGCCCGGCCCGGCCACCAACGCGTAGCTCGCCCGGCCGTCGGTGTCCACCTCCACGACCAGGGTGCGCGGCCGGGACGGGGTCTGGCTGGACGCCACCACGTACGCGGGGAGCACGTCGCCGGCGCCACGGGCCAGCACGCCGTCACCCGCGCCGCGGGCCAGCCAGCCGCCGGCCAGCAGCACCGGCGCGGCCATCGCGGCCACCAGGAGCACGACGGCCACCGGTTGTCGCCAGCCGAAGTGGTGGCCGGCCAGCCGCTCCCGCAGCCCCTCGGCGCCGAGCACCGCGGCCGCCACGAGGGCGCCCCCGCCGAGCAGGGTGGCGGCCCCCGGCCAGACCGCGACCTCGACCCCGAGCGGCGCCGGGGTGACCCGCAGCAGGGACAGCCCCAGGCTGGCACCGAGCCCGACCAGGGCCACCACCCACGCGCCGAGCCCGGCCCGGCGGCGGTCCCCGCGCAGCAGCGCGGCCCAGGCGGCCAGCAGCAGGCCCGCGGTGACCCACGGGACCGGCGTCCCCGGACCGCCGGGGTTGGCCAGGGCCACCGACCACGCCGTCGGCGACGCGGTGCCGACCCGGGTGGCGCCGACGTCGAGCACCCACAGCGCCGGTTCGTGCAGAGCACGCAGCGACCAGGGCAGCAGCAGCACCGGGGGGACGACCGCCACGACGCCCAGTCGGGCCCAGCCCTGCGGTGGCGCGCCGAGCAGCAGCAGCCCCGCGCCCGCGAGGACCGTGAGCGGCCACAGCACCGGCGCGAAGGCGGTGAGGACGGCGAGCAGCAGCCCGGCGCCCCAGGCGGCGCCCCAGGAGGGTCGCGCCGCGCGACCGGCGCCGAGGGCGCGGAGCACCGCCCACCCGGTGAACGGGAGCAGCCAGGCCGCCGTCGCGACGCCGAGCCGACCGCCGGCCACGGCCCCGGTCACCGCAGGCAGCAGCGCGTAGCCCACCGCGCCGGCGACCCGGGCCCACCGCGAGCGCACCAGCCGACCGAGCATCAGGTAGGCGGTCAGTCCGGCCAGCGGGACGGCGAGCAGCAGCAGCAGGTCGACCGCTAGCCAGGCCTTGCCCAGCAGCACGGTGGCCATCAGCGCGACCGGCGCGAGGTACGGCGGGGCGGCCCGTCCGCTGCCGGTGCCGACGTCGTGCCAGCCGCTGAGGTAGGCCGCCCACAGGTCACTGGCGCCGCCCGGGGCGGGGAGCAACGCACCGCCGGACAGCAGCCCGCCGCCCAGGACCAGGCCGCGGAAGGCCACCAGCGCCAGGGCCAGCAGCCCGAGCAGCACCACGGTGCCCGGCCGGCTCAGCAGCGCCCGCAGCCAGCCGCTCCCGGTGGCCATCTCGTCCAGCTCGTCCGAGACCGGACCGGGCTCCAGCACCGAGCCGGCGCTGGTCGAGACCAGGGTGCGGCCGGCGGCCAGGCCGCGCAGCGTCTCGATCCCGTGCCGCGAGCCGGACCAGGGCGGGGCCAGCAGCGGCCGCAAGGCCCGCGCCGGCACGGCCCGAGTGTCCCGGCGGGCCCGGCGGGCACGCCGCACCGCCGCGGGGCGCAGCAGCACCGAGGCCGCGGCCTCCAGCTCTTCCAGCGCCTCCCCGGGGGCCTTGGCCAGCACCAGCCCGAGCGCCCGCAGCAGGCTGCCGAGGGCCAGCCGCAGGTACTGCGGCACGACCGCGAGGGCGGCGGCGTTGGCCAGCAGCACGTGCAGGGCCGAGCGCCGGTCCGCCCGGTGCACCCGGCCACCCACGGCGTCCGGCCGACGACGCCCTGCGGAGGACGCGACCCGGTGCCGGATGACAGCGTCGGAGGTCACGACCACCCGGTAGCCGGCCAGGTTGGCCCGCCAGCCCAGGTCGACGTCCTCGCGGAACATGGTCAGCGCGGGGTCGAAGCCGCCGAGCGCGTCCCACACGTCCCGGCGCACCAGCATCCCGGCCGAGCCGACGGCGAGCACGTCGCGCTGGCCGTCGTGCTGGCCCTGGTCCATCTCGTCGCGCTCGATGCCGGTCTCCCGGCGGCCGCTCCCGGCGATGCTCAGGCCCATCTCGACCAGCCGGCGTCGGTCCACCCAACCGACCGCCTTGGGTCCCACGATCGCCACCGACGGGCTGGCGTCGGCGACCGCGAGCAGGGCGCGCAGCGCGGTCGGGTCGGGGGCGCTGTCGTCGTGCAGCAGCCACAGCCAGTCCACGACGCCGGCAGACGGGCCGGTCGTGTGCGTGACCGCACCGGCCAGCGACTCGAGCGTGTGCGTGACAGCCGCGCCGAACCCGGTGTCGCGCGGCTGGGCGAGGACGGCCGAGGAGCCGAGGGCCGCGGCCAGCAGCTGGGGGGTGCTGTCGGTGGAGCCCGTGTCGACGGCCAGCACGAGCTGCGGCGGCCGCTCCTGGGCGGCCAGCGCCGCGAGCGTCTCGGGCAGCCACCGTTCGCCGTCGTGCGCGACCAGCACAGCGGTGACGCGGAACTGCTCGAAGGTGCGGGTGTCCGGCTCCGGCTCGAGCGCATCGGGGTCTCCGAGCGCCCCGTCGAGCCGCTCGGGGCCGAAGGTCGCGTCAATGAAGGGTGTCGTCATGCGTCAGGGGTGGTGCCGGGAGCCGAGGCTCGGTTCGGGTCGCCCACCCTACGCGCGCCCGCCCCCGACGCCGAAACCGCCGAGAACGGTGGCGGTCAGACCGCCTGCTTCTTCAGCCGCCGGCGCTCGCGCTCGGACAGCCCGCCCCAGATCCCGAACCGCTCGTCGTGCATCAGCGCGTACTCGAGGCACTCGCCGCGGACGTCGCAGCCGACGCACACCTTCTTGGCTTCACGGGTCGAGCCGCCCTTCTCCGGGAAGAACGCCTCGGGGTCCGTCTGGGCGCACAGTGCGCGCTCCTGCCAGGACATCTCCTCGGTGCCGTTCTGCAACGTGAACACGACGCTCATCTGCGCTCCCCTCGACCCTCGCCCCCGCCCACCCAGCGGTGGACGAATGACATGCGTGGAATTACACGCGCGTCGCTCCCACTTCGTCAAGCGGAACCGTGTTACTCCTCAGTGACAGGCCGAACGGGAATCAGCGCGAGATCGGCGGGGACACCGCCGTTGCGGTGGGCCGCAGCGGCCCGCTCGGGGTCCACCGGACCGTAGGTGGTGGTCCGCTGGCGGGGCGGCCGGTCGATGTCGAGGGCGAGCTGCTCCAGCTCGGCGACGGTGCGCCGGGAGCCGTGCGCGGAGCCGGCCATCCGGCTGATGGTCTCCTCCATGAGGGTGCCGCCGAGGTCGTCGGCGCCGCCCTGCAGCATCCCCTGGGCCCCGGCCGTGCCCAGCTTCACCCACGAGGTCTGCACGTGGTCGATGCGCCCGTGCAGCAGCAGCCGGGCCATCGCGTGCACGGCCCGGTTCTCCCGCATCGTCGGGCCGGGGCGGGACACCCCGGCCAGGTAGACCGGTGCGTTGGTGTGCACGAACGGCAGCGGGACGAACTCGGTGAACCCGCCGGTCTCGTCCTGGATCCGGGCCAGCAGCCGCAGGTGCGCGAGCCAGTGGCCGGGCGTGTCCACGTGCCCGTACATCATGGTGGCGCTGGACCGCAGCCCGACCTGGTGAGCCGTGGTGACCACCTCGACCCAGGCCTCGGTCGGCAGCTTGCCTTTGGTGAGCACCCAGCGGACCTCGTCGTCCAGGATCTCGGCGGCGGTGCCGGGGATCGAGCCGACGCCGCTGGCCTTGGCCTCCTGCAGCCACTCCCGCACCGACATCCCGGACCGGGTGGCGCCGTTGACCACTTCCATGGGGCTGAACGCGTGCACGTGCATCCCGGGCACCCGGTCGCGGACCGCCCTGGCCAGCTCGAAGTACGCCGTCCCGGGCAGCTCGGGGTCGATGCCACCCTGCATGCACACCTCGGTCGCCCCGGCCCGCCAGGCCGCCTCGGCCCGGTCGGCGACCTCGTGCAGCGACAGCGTGTACGCGTCGGCGTCGGTGCGGCGCTGCGCGAACGCGCAGAACCGGCAGCCCGTGTAGCAGACGTTGGTGAAGTTGATGTTCCGGTTGACCACGAAGGTCACTGCGTCGCCGACGGTGTCCGACCGGATGGCGTCGGCGAGCGTC
>DATCDE010000005.1 GCA_036510875.1 Actinomycetes bacterium | reverse complement strand
CCTGCTGATCCTCAAGAAGGACGCCGACGGCGCCTTCGAGGCGTTCGAGACCTCCGACCTCGACGACAGCGAGATCGGCGACCTGCGCGGGTACGAGACCGAGCTGGCCATGCTGCTGTCCGAGCAGGACGTGATCGACCTGGCGGAGACCGTCGAGCCGGGCAGCTCGGCAGCCGTGCTGGTGTGGGAGAACCTGTGGGCCGCACCGTTCGGCATCGCGGTGCGCCACGCCGGAGGGCAGCTGACCGCCAGCGGGCGGATCCCGATCCAGGCCGTGATCGCGGCCCTCGAAGCCGACGACGAGGAAGGAGCCTGACATGCCGATGGCAGCGAGGCGTATGCGTAGGACGGCCGCCGTGGTCGGCGGGGCCGCTGTGGTCGCCCACGGCGTCAACCGCCGTGGCGACCGGCGCGAGGACCGCCGAGACGACCGGGGCGACCGCCGCGACGACCGCCGCGACCGCCGCTAGTCCCACCGCTGAGCCAGCGCAGCGCCTTCTGCCGATGGCGCTGCGCTGCCGGGTCGCGCGTCAGCTGGTCGGCCGGCTTCCTCTTCGTCGCGTCGAGGTGATCGACACCGATCTGCGAGCTCGTCCTCACGGCCGGACCAGGGCCACGACGAAGTCCTTGTAGTAGCCGGCCGCCAGGTAGATGGACGGCGAGTGGTAGACGGCCGGCAGCACCCGCTGGCCGACCACCGTGCCGGCCTGGTGCCAGTAGACGTAGCCCATGGGCTGGGCCAGGTTCATGTCCAGCATGATCGCCGTCCGTGCCTGGGCCTGGACGAGCGCGTCGGCCAAGTCCAGCGCCGTCACGGTGTGGCCGAACGCGTAGACGAGCGACCCGTCGGCGAGCTCCCCGAGGGCCGAGCGGTTGGCCAGCCGAGTGTCGTGGTCGGCCCATCCCCAGCGGCTGTTCGAGTCGTGGGCGGTGGCCTGGCTGATGGACTGGTCGACGAGCAGCCCCATGTTCTGCCGGACCACCTGGACGCCGGCCACGCTGCTGCGATCCCGACCCCACTGGACGACGGACAGCCGGCCGGCGTCGTCCACGACGATCGAGGCCAGCCCTGGTCGAAGCGGGCTCACGGTGCGGCCCGCGTAGTAGTAGCCACCCACGTGGTCGCGCAGCTTGAACGCGCCGTTGAAGGCGGCGGCCAGTCGGGGCACCCAGGTGTCCGCCTGCCGGTCGGCCGCCAGGATTGGCCCGCCCTCGGGGAACTGGGTGCCCGGGATGAACCGGAAGGACAGCGCGCTCGGGTCCATCCACAACAGCGCGATGCTTCCCGACCGGGTCGCGGCCAGGAATGTTACGGGCCGCCCTGACACCACGGTGCCCACGGCGTGCCAACTGAGGCCGTTCACGGCCGGTGGCGCCAGTCTCGCGGGCTGGGTGGGTGCCGCCGCCGCGGTGACGGAGGGATGCGGGGCTGGTGCGCTGGCACGGGCCGTGTGCGGCACGGTCGCGTCGATCGCTGTGCACCCGCTGGTGGCCAGCAGGGTCACCAGCGCCCAGGCGGCGGCAGCGGTTCGGCGCATCGGGCGAGGGTATGTCGCCCGCGCGAGCGGCGACGTCAGGTGCGGACCGACCTGACCACGGCGACGGGGCAGTGTGCGTGGTGCAGGGTCTTGTAGCTCACCGAGCCGAGCAGCAGCGAGGTGAACCCGCCGCGGCCGCGGGAGCCCACGACGAGCAGCTCGGCTCCGGCGGACGCCCCGACCAGCGCCGCTGCCGCCCGCTGGTGGACCAGCACCCGGCGGACGTCGACCTCGGGGAACTTGTCCTGCCAGCCGGTCATGGACGCGTCGAGAACCTCGCCCTCCTGCGAGATCACGGCGGCGAAGTCCTCGTGCAGGATGTGCCGCGGGATGACCCCGCCCTTGCCGCCCGGAGCGTCGAAGAACGGCGCATCCCAGGCATGTACCGCGGTCAGCCCGATGCCGCGCAGGGCGGCCTCCTCGAAGGCGAAGGCGATCGCGGAGTCCGAGGACGGCGACGGGTCCACGCCCACGACGACCCGGCCCTCCTCCGGTCCGGCGTCCAGGACGCGGTCCTCGGGAGGGACGACGATGGTCGGGCAGGTGGCGTGGGTGGCGACCTGGATCGCGGTGGAGCCCAGGACCAGCTCCCCGAGCCCGCCCAGCCCCCTCGAGCCGAGGACCAGCAGCGAGGCGGTGCGCCCGCGCTCGATCAGCGCCTCGGCCGCCGGCAGCGTCTCCAGGTCACTGGTGACCTTGATCCCCGGCGCGGCCACGGTCGCCCAGTCGACGGCGTCGGCCAGCTGCTTCTCGGCTGCCTTGCGGGCCCGCTCCTCGGTCTCGTCGGAGTACTGGATGCCCACGGGCACCGGGGTCACGGGGACCACGTAGGCGTGCAGGATGTCCAGGGGTACCTTGCGTCGCGCGGCCTCGCGGACGGCGACGTCCAAGGCCCTGCGGCCGGTCTCGGAACCGTCGAACCCGATAACGACAGGCATGGTGTCCATGGTGGCCTCCCGGGGTGCGCCCTCGGTTCCAGCGTGCCGAGCGATCCGATGCGGCGGCCAGAGGCCTAAGGCCTCGCCGGTGTGGGACCCAGGGCGGGCCGCCCCGGCCGGAGATAATCGGGTGTGCCCTCCCCCAACGACCGTGCGGCGGCCGGCTTCGTCCCCGTGGTCGACGACCGGCCCGCTGACGCCGCGTGGGGTGCCCTGGTGTGGCCGCCACCCACCGGCCCGTTGGGTGGGTGTTTCGTCGAGCTGCGGCCGGTCGACCTGGACTCGGACGTCGACGCGCTCTTCGCCGCCGTGGACCACGACGCGGTCTGGCAGCACGTGGCGGGGCGTCCGACGTCCGCAGCCGAGTACGTGGTGACGCTGCGCGGACAGCTCGACGTCGGCCGCCTGCCGTGGGTGGTTCGGCTGGCGCGGCCGATGGCCGGGCTGCCGGCTGGCACCGTGGTGGGGACGTCCTCCTACCTCGAGGCGTCGGTACCCGACGCCCGGCTGGAGATCGGGTCCACGGCGTACACCCCGGCAGTGTGGGGCAGCGTGGTGAACCCCGAGGTGAAGCTGCTGCTGCTCAGTCTCGCGTTCGACACGCTCGGCGCGGGCCGGGTGCAGCTGAAGACCGACGTGCGCAACGTGCGCTCCCAGCGCGCTGTCGCGCGGCTGGGGGCGCACTACGAGGGGACGCTGCGCCGCTACCAGCGCCGCACCGACGGCACGGTGCGGGACACCGTGCTCTTCTCGGTGGTTGCCGAGGAGTGGCCGCGGGTGAGGGCCGGGCTGGTGGAGCGAGTCGCAGCCGCAGCCAACTGACAGGCCCCGGCACGGTCAGGGATGATCTGCGGGTGGAGGCGGGACCGCGGGCGCACGCCGCGCACATGAGCCGTGAGGCGTGGGTGCTGTTCGCCGCGATGAGCGTGATCTGGGGCATGCCCTACCTGTTCATCAAGATCGCGGTCGAGCAGCTCTCCCCCAGTGCGCTGGTGCTGGCTCGCACCGCGCTGGGGGCGGTGGTCCTGCTCCCGCTGGCCGTCCGGTCCGCGGCGCTACGCCCGGCGCTGGCCCAGTGGCGGCTGGTCCTTGCCTTCGCCGTCCTCGAGATGGCCGTGCCGTGGTTGCTGCTCACTCACGCCGAGGAGCGCATCGCCAGCGGCCTGGCCGGGCTGCTCATCGCCACCGTTCCGCTGGTGGGCGCCGTGGTCACCCGGCTGCTCGGCGACCGGGCCGCGTTGAGCCGGATCCGGGTGGTCGGCATCGTCACCGGGCTGGCCGGGGTCGCCGCCCTGGTGGGCATCGACAGCGCCGGCGGCCACCTCGACCTCCTCAGCGTGGCCGAGCTGTTCGTCGTGGCCGTCGGCTACGCGACCGCCCCGATCCTGGTGGACCGGCGGCTGCAGGACGTCCCCACCCTCGGGGTGATCGCGCTGTCTCTGGCTCTGGTGGCGCTGATCTACCTGCCGTTCGGCGTCCCGGCGCTGGTCAGCACCGGCGCCTGGACCAGTCGGACCAGTCTGTCGGTGCTCGTGCTCGGCCTGGTGTGCACGGCGCTGGCGTTCGTCCTGTTCTTCCGGCTGATCGCCGCAGCCGGGCCGGTCCGCGCCACCGTGATCACGTTTCTGAACCCGGCTGTGGCCGTGTTGCTCGGGCTGGTCGTCCTCGACGAGCCGCTGACGGTGGGCGTGATGGTCGGCTTCCCGCTCGTGCTGGCCGGCTCCTGGCTGGCCACCCGACCGACCCGCCCTGTACCGGCGCAGGCCGGCTGACCGGGGCGTGCCCTGCTGAGTTGACCCTGCCCGCCGCGGGCTGTGGCTAACGTGTCAGCAGGCGGCTCGGGCAGGGCAGTGGAGCGAGGGAGCGGACGATGACCGATCGGCCAGGCGTCGAGGCGGTGACCGACGTCGCCGTGCGCAACCGGGGGGCCCGGCGGGTGCCGTCGACCGATCTCCCGGTGCAGCTGTCCCGGGCCGAGCGGGCCGCGCACGGCAAGGCGGCCCGGTCCGCCGCCCCGCTGGACCAGCACGCCCTGTTCGCGCCGACCGAGCTGCGGGCCGATCCGGTGGAGCTGCTCGAGCGGCAAGCTGTCAGCCGGGTCCCCGAGCTGGTGCCCATCCGGTACGGCCGGATGCTCAGCTCGCCGTTCGCGTTCTACCGGGGTGCGGCGCTGGTCATGGCGGCCGACCTGGCGGCGACGCCGGTTTCCGGGCTGCGGTCCCAGCTATGCGGGGACGCCCACCTGAGCAACTTCGGGGTATTCGCCTCTCCTGAGCGCAGGCTGCTCTTCGACGCCAACGACTTCGACGAGACGCTGCCCGGGCCCTTCGAGTGGGACGTCAAGCGCCTCGCGGCCAGCTTCGAGCTGGCCGGGCGGGAGAACGGCTTCAAGACCAAGGAGCGGGCTGCGAGCGTGGTCGAGGCCGCGGCGAGCTACCGCTGGGCCATGCGGGAGTTCGCCGGCGAGACGAACCTGGACGTCTGGTACTCGCACCTCGACATGGACCAGCTGCTCGCCGAGGTGACCCCGCTGCTCAAGCCGGCGCCGCTGCGACGGGCGGAGGCGCAGCTGGCCAAGGCGCGCACCCGCGACCGGATGCAGGCGTTCAACAAGCTCACCCGACTCGTCGACGGCGTGCCGCGGATCGTCAGCGACCCGCCGCTGGTCGTGCCGATCACCGAGCTGGTCCCAGCGGAGAGCGCGACCGAGCTGAAGGAGCAGCTGCACGCGCTGGTCGTGGCGTACGGGCGCTCGCTGCCGCCGGACCGACGGCACCTGCTGGAGCAGTACCGGTTGGACGACGTCGCCCGCAAGGTCGTCGGGGTCGGCAGCGTAGGCACCCGGGCCTGGGTCCTGCTGTTCGAGGGGGTCGACGGAAACGACCCGATCTTCCTGCAGGCCAAGGAGGCCCAGGCCTCCGTGCTCGAGGAGTACGCGGGAGCCAGCGGCTACGCCAACCACGGGCAGCGGGTGGTGGCGGGGCAGCACCTGATGCAGGCCTACAGCGACATCTTCCTGGGCTGGCAGCGCACCAACGGACTGGACGGCGTGGACCGGGACTACTACGTGCGCCAGCTGCGGGACTGGAAGGGCTCCGTGGTGGTGGAACGGATGACTCCGCAGAGCATGGCCGTGTACGCGCGGCTGTGCGGCTGGACCCTGGCTCGGGCGCATGCGCGCTCTGGCGACCGGGTGGCCATCGCGGCCTACCTGGGCCGCAAGGACACCTTCGAGCGTGCCGTCGCCGAGTTCGCCCGTGCCTACGCCGACCAGAACGACCGGGACTTCGCCGCCCTCGAGGCGGCCGAGGCGTCCGGCCGGATCGTGGTCGAACGCGGGCTGTAGGGCGGCGGCTCAGCGTGGCTCGGCGAGCCGCTCGGCCAGGGCGGTGGCGTCGAAGGGCGCCCGGCCGTCCGAGTCGTTGTCGAAGTAGACGTAGACGTCCCGGCCGGTCGGAGCCTCCGGCGGGCGATCCTTGATGGTCGGCAGGTCGGGTGGCGCGCTGCCCGCCGTCCAGGCTCGGATCCGGGCCGCCCACATGTCGAGCGACGCCGCTGGGTACCCCCCGGCGTAGAGCAGCAGTGGCCCGTGCAGCCGGAGGTAGCAGAAGTCTGTCGTCACGTCGGCCAACAGTGGCCAGTGACCGGCCCCGTCGGAGACCACGAGGGCCACTCCGGCCGAGCGGAGCAGCTCGATGAACCTCGCGTCCTGGTAGCAGTCGTGCCGGACCTCGAGTGCGTGCCGGACCGGCCGGTCGGCGTCCGGCTCCAGGAAGGACCGTCCCTCCACCCGGGCGTCATGCCTGCGGGCCAGCCGGACGGCCGCCTCGGTGGTCCGCGGCAGCAGTGCGGTGAACGCGGCCAACCTGGGCAGGTCCAGACGCATGTTCTCCGGCAGCTGCCACAGCACCGGTCCCAGCTTGGGGCCCAGCGCCAGCAGGCCCGAGGCGAAGAAGTTGGCCAGCGCCGTCTCGGCGTCCACCAGTCGCTTGAGGTGGGTGAGGTACCGGCTGCCCTTGACGGCGAACACGAAGTCGTCCGGGGTCCGGTCGGCCCACCCGCGGTACGTCTCGGGCCGCTGCAGGGCGTAGAACGAGGCGTTGACCTC
Organism: Actinomycetes bacterium; assembly: GCA_036510875.1. NCBI lineage: Bacteria > Bacillati > Actinomycetota > Actinomycetes > Actinomycetes bacterium. The sequence continues at coordinate 11,328 of DATCDE010000005.1, read as the reverse complement.
GACCGTGCGCAGGTGCTGGGCCAGGTACCCGAGCTCGTCGTGGGGGGCCAGGCCAGCGGGGTAGAAGTCGCCGCGCCAGCGGGGGTAGGACCACCCTGACGTTCCGATCCGCAGCTGCGGCACAACTGATGCTAGGCAGCGAAACGGGGGTGTCGTCCCGGGCCGTTCTGCCCTACCCTCCCCCCTGCGGTCACGCTGCCACGCCACTGGGGCTCGCGATGGGTGAGCCCGCGCGAGCAGCCGCACGCAAGGGACCCCGCATCCGGCTGGGGGTGCTGGGACGGGTCAGCGCCACGGTGGACGGCGTGGCCGTTGACGTCGGCGGCCCCAAGCAGCGAGCCGTGGTCGGGGCGCTGCATGCCCATATCTCCCACCGCCGGCGGCGGTGCGAGCCCGGCCGGCCGGCCCGCTCGGAGAGCGCGGTGCTGCGCCGGCACGGACCCGGTTATGCGCTTCGGGTCGACCCGGACGCCGTCGACGCCTGGCAGTTCGAGCAGCTCATGCAGCGCGCCGCAGCGACCGAGCCGGCCGAGATGGTGCCCCTGCTCCGGCAGGCGCTGGCCCTGTGGAGCGGCCCGGCGTACGCCGACCACGCCGGCGGACCGTGGGCCGAGGAGGAGATTGCCCGGCTCGACGAGCTGCACACGCTGTGCCGGGAGCAGCTGCTCGCTGCCCGGCTGGCCTGCGGCGAGTCCGCGAGCGTCGTCCCCGAACTGGAGACGCTGGTCAGCGAGCAGCCGCTACGCGAGGAGCGCTGGCGGCTGCTCGTGCTGGCCCTTTACCCCTGGCACCGGCAGGCCGACGCCCTGGCCGCGCTGCGCCGCGCCCGGGGCACCCTCGCCGACGAGCTCGGCGTCGACCCGGGACCTGCCCTGCGCACGCTCGAGGCCGAGGTGCTGGCGCAGTCCCCCACCCTGGACGCCCCGGCGGCCGCTCCCCCACAGCCGGTGGCCGCACCGGCGTCGGTGGCAGCCGCGCCTGGGCCCGGGACCGCCGCCGACCTGGTGGACCGCGACCGCGAGCTGGCCCAGCTGCAGGTCTGCCTGGACGACGCGCTGGCCGGCCAGGCGCGACTCGCCCTGGTCGAGGGCCGGGCCGGCGTCGGCAAGAGCCGGCTGCTGACCGAGATGCGCCGGCTGGGCACGGCCGCCCGAGCGGTGACCCTGACCGGACGCAGCAGCCAGCTCGAGCAGCACTTCGGCTTCGGCCTGGTCCGGCAGCTGTTCGAGCCGGTGCTCGCCGACCCCGAGCGGCGGCAGCGGCGGCTCGCCCGCGCGGCCCGCTCGGCAGCAACGGTCTTCGACGTCGGCGGTTTCGACCTGCCGGACGGCGACCCGTCCAGCCCCGGCGATCGGGGCAGCGACGGACTGTTCGGCGTCCCGCACGGCCTGTACTGGCTGACCGCCAACCTGGCCGAGGAACAGCCGCTGCTGCTCGCCATCGACGACTTGCAGTGGTGCGACATCGGCTCGCAGCAGTTCCTCACCTTCCTGGTGCACCGGCTCGAGGGGATGCCGGTCCTGGTCGTGGGGACCATGCGCACCGGGGAGCCGGCCGACCCGCAGGGCCTGCTGGCCGAGCTCGCCCACGGGCTGGCCGCGGTTCCCATCCGGCCCGAGCCGTTGCCCCTGGACGGAGTCGGGGATCTCGTCCGGTCCCGCCTCGGCGAGCAAGCGGACGATGCCTTCGTGGCCGCGTGCCACCGCACCACCGGCGGCAACCCGTTGCTGCTGCGCCAGCTGCTGCGCGGGCTGGAGACCGACCGGGTGCACCCGGACGCCTCCCACGCCGACACGGTCACCGCCACCGGCTCACGGGCGATCTCCAGCATGGTGCTCATGCGGCTGGCCCGCCTGCCCAAGGCGGCGACGGTCACCGCGAGGGCCTTCGCCGTTTTGGGCGACGGGGCCGAGCTGCCCGCGGTGGCGAAGCTGGCGGGCCTGACCGAGGGCCAGGCCGCGGCCGCCGTCGCCGGGCTGGTCCGGGCGGAGGTGCTGCGGGACGACTACCCGCTCGGCCTCGTGCACGCGCTCGTCCGGGACGCCGTCTACCGGGAGCTGCTGGCCGGCGAGCGCGAGCTGCAGCAGCAGGGGGCCGCCGGCCGTCAGAGGTCGTTGCCGGCGTATGACTGGTTGAAGCTCTTGTTGGCCAGCGGGAAGTCGGGAACGATCGTGTCGGTCAGCGCGACGGGCAGCGCCGGCCAGTTGAAGAACGAAGGGTCGGCGACCTTGACCCTCGTGACCACGCCGCCCTCGCCCAGCTCGACACGGTGGGCGAGGCTGCCACGCCAGGCCTCGACCTGCGCGAACCCGGCCCCTGGGCCGGTGGGATCGACGCCGACCCCGTCGCCGGTCCCGCCGGCCAGCCGGTCCAGCAGGTCGAGCAGGACCGCCACCGAGACGTCCAGCTCCCTGGCCCGGACCCGGTAGCGGGCCAGCACGTCACCGCCGTCCTCGACGATCGTCGCGAACCGCTCGCCCAGGTCGACGAACGGGTGGTCGCGGCGGGCGTCGACGTCGACCCCCGACGCGCGTGCGACGTAGCCCAGCGTCCCGAGCGCGACCGCCTGCTCACGGGGGAGCACAGCCGTGCCGGCGAACCGGTCGTGGACGACAGAGTGCCCCAACGTGATCTCGACCAGGTCGGCCACCTCGTCACGCACGGTCCGCAGCAGCAGGGGGTCCGGCAGCGCCCGCACCTGGGCACCCCCCACCGTGAGGGCCCCGCGGAGCAGCCGGTGCCCGGTGGTGGCCCGGTTCAGCCGCAGCAGGGTCTCCCGCAGCCGCAGGGCGTGCGCGTTGGCCACCCCGAAGCCGACGTCGTTGGCGAGGGCCCCCAGGTCGGCCACGTGGTTGTGCAGCCGCTCCAGCTCCAGCAGCAGCGCCCGCAGCAGCCGGTCCGGCTCGGCGACGTCGATGCCGGCGGCGTCCTCGACGGCCATCAGGTAGGCCAGCGTGTGGCCGACCGCGGTGTCCCCGCTGATCCGCTCGGCCAGCTCGATCCCGTCGGCCGGCCGGCGGCCTTCGAACAGCTTCTCCATGCCCCGGTGCAGGAACCAGAGCCGGGCCTTCATCCGCAGGATGGTCTCCCCCACCACCGAGAACCTGAAGTGGCCCGGCTCGATCAGCCCGGCGTGCACCGGACCGATCGGGATCTCGTACACGCCGGGGCCCTCAACCTCGAGGAACGGGAAGGATCCCACGTCGGGTGCGAAGACCGGCTCCGGGTCCGCGTCGCGCAGCATCGGGTACCAGCCGACCGGCCAGTGGCCGTGCCGGAGCAGCCGGTGCGGCAGCGGATGGCCTCGGGGCTCGATGCCGTACAGGTCCCGCAGCTCCCGCTCAAACCGTCCCGCCGGGTAGGACAGCGCCGCCAGGGTCGGGACCCAGGCGTCGCCGCGCGGGACCACCACCACGACCTCCTCCCGGCGCCCGGCGGCGGTCAGCACGTAGACGACCCGGAACGTCTCGGCGTCCTCGTGCGCGGCCACCAGGGCCAGCCGCAGGCCTCCGGCGAGCAGGCCGGCCATCATCTCCGCCAGCTCCTCGCGCCCGACCGGTCGGGTCGTCATGACGCACCTCCTAGCACCGCTGCGGCCTGGCGGAGCAGCGTCCCGAATGGGCCGCTGAGGAGGGCGATGACGGCGACGACGGCCAGCGCGAGGGCCAGCGGCAGCCACGGCCCGTGCGCCGAGCGGTCCGGTTCCTCACCGGGGCCACCGGCGCCGAGCGTCATCGTCGCGGTGAGCCGGACCAGGGCGGCGAACGCCACCAGCAGCAGGCCGAGCCCGACCGCCGTCACGACCTGGAGCCCCGCCGTCCACGCGCCGACCACGATGCCGACCTCGGAGAAGAACAGGCTGAACGGCGGCAGCCCGAGCAACGCGGCCGTTCCTGCGAGCCAGGGCACGGCCAGGCCGGGGCGCCGGGCCAGCAGCCCACGGATGTCGGCGACCGCCGTCGAGTGCTCGACGGCGAGCAGCCGGCCGGACACCACGAACAGGCTCGACTTCGCCAGGCCGTGCCCGAGCATGTGCAGCAGGACGGCGGTCAGCGCCAACGGCCCGCCCGCCGCGGCGCCGAGGGCGAGCAGGCCCATGTGCTCGACGCTGGAGTAGGCCAGCATCCGCTTGTAGTCCCGCTGGCGCAGCAGCAGCGCGGCGGCCACGGCCAGAGACAGCAGGCCGGCGACCGCCAGCATCCCGCGGAGCAGCCCGGGGCCCAGGACCGGGTTGGCGACCGCCTGGATGCGCAAGATGGCGTAGAACGCGACCGACAGCAGCACGCCGGACATCAGCCCGGACACCGGCGCCGGGGCCTGGCTGTGCGCGTCCGGCAGCCAGCTGTGCATCGGGGCCAGGCCGGCCTTGGTGGCGAACCCGAGCACGGCCAAGGCGGCGCCCAGCTTGAGCACGGCCGGGTCGAGCAGCGTCGGGTGCCTCACCAGGTCGACCCAGGACAGTGTCGGGGTGCCGCTGGCCCGGGTCGCCGCGTAGACCAGCACGATGCCGAGGAAGGCGATGGCCACGCCGACCGACCCGAGCACCACGTACTTCCAGGCCGCCTCGAGCGAGGCCCGGGTGCGGTGCTGGCCGACCAGGAAGGCGGTGGCGATCGTGGTGCCCTCGACGGCCACCCACAAGACGCCGAGGTTGTCGGCCAGCACGGCCAGCGACATCGCGCCCAGGAAGGCCGACATGAGCGCCGCCGGGCCGGGCGCTGACCTCGCCTGCAGCCCGCCCCACGTCGCGGTCAGTCCCACCGCCCCGATGACCACGAGCATGAACGCGGACAGCGCGTCGGCGCGCAGCAGCCCGCCGGCCGCGGTGACGACCCGGTGGTCCAGGGCGGCGGCGCCGAGGACCAGCCCGGTCCCGAGGACCACGACCGAGACGGCGATCCCGGCCAGCCGGGCGACCCTCGGGATGCGCAGGCTGACGGTCGCCGCCAGCACCGCGGCGGCGAGCGGGAGCCACAGGACGGCGCCCATCAGTCCCTCAGCTCGGTCAGCTCGTCGAGGTCCAGGGCACCGAACTTGACTCGCATCCGGGCGCTGAAGACCTGCAGGATCAGCACGACCAGCAGCACATCGAGAGAGGCGCCGAGCTCCACCACCAGCGGCAGGCCGCCCACCGTCATGAACGCGACCGCCGCGATCCCGTTGTCCAGCACCAGGAATCCGACCAGCTGGGCGAGCGCGTGCCGACGTCCGACCAGCAGCAGGAAGCCCAGCAGCATCAGCGCGAGCGCCACCGGCACCGCCCGGACCGCGGGATCCGCGCTGGAGCCCACGATCGGCCGGCTGACCAGGTAGGCCACCTCGGTGAGCACGGCCGCGGCGATCAGCGCAGCGGTCGGGTTCAGCCGCGGGGACTCCTCCCGAACGGCGTCCGCCGGCACGCTGCGGCCCACCAGCACGGGCAGGACGGCGGCCTTGAGCAGCACCACGAAACCGGCCACGGCCAGCAGCTCGGCCTTGTGGTGCTGGACGCCGACCACGGCGACCAGCGCCCCGAGCGCGACCCCCTGGACCGACAGCAGCCGCACCGCGGCGGCCAGCGAGCGTCGCCACACCAGCAGCACGCCGGTGAGCAGCAGGATGCCGGCAGCCAGCCCCACCAGCTGCGCGTACACGTTCGCCGCCATCGCGCTCAGCCGACCAGGTAGGAGGCCGTGACGGCCAGGAAGGCGAGCACGAACGAGCCGGCCAGCAGCTCGGGGACCCGGAACAGCCGCAGCTTGGCCAAGAACACCTCGGCGGCGCCCAACAGCCCGCCGAGCACCACGAGCTTGCCGGCGAAGGCGACGACGCCGAGGAGCAGGCCCGCGGCGCTCACCCGGGTGTCGATGCCCCACGGCGCGACCAGGTTCCCGACCAGTCCGAGCAGCGCCGCGAGCCGGACCCACGAGCCCAGCTCGAGCCAGGCCAGGTCGCGGGCCGACGCCTCCAGCAGCATCGCCTCGTGCACCATGGTGAGCTCCAGGTGCGTCGACGGGTTGTCCACCGGCAGCCGCCCGGTCTCGGCCAGCACGACGATGCCGAGGGCGAGCACCGCCAGCACGCTGACCGGCGAGGCGATGACCGCCGACGAGTCGAGCCGGGCCTGCACGATGAGCGACAGCGCGGAGCTGCCCACCGGGATGGACAGGGCGTAGACGGCTACGAGCACGGTCGGCTCGACCAGCGCCGCGATGGTCATGTGCCGGCTAGACCCCATGCCGCCGAAGGCCGTGCCGGCGTCCAGGCCCAGCAGGGCGACCGCCACCGTGCCCACGAGCAGGACGGACACGACGACGAACAGGTCGTCCGGGACCAGGGGCAGGCTGACCGCGCCCACGAGCGGCAGCAGCGCCGCCACCAGCAGGCTCGAGCTGAGCAGCACCACGGGAGCCGCCCGCAGCAACCAGCCGGAGCCGGTGGCCCGCACCGGCTCCTTGGCGACCAGCTTGCGCAGGTCCCGCCACGGCTGCCAGACGCCGGCACCACCACGGCCCTCGAGTCGGGCCCTGGTCTGCCGGGTGACGCCGGCCAGCACCGGAGCGAGGGCCACGATGACGCCGACCTGGACGGCGGCCACCAGGATCGCCTGGGCGGTCACAGCGACACCACCAGCAAGACGGCGAGCAGCGCGCCGAACGAGTAGCCGAGGTAGCGGTGCACGCTGCCGTTCTGCAGCCGCCGCGCCTGCACCCCGACCCGGTCGGCCCAGCCGATGACCGGCCGGTACAGCCGGGCCTCGACGACGTCGGACAGCCGCTGCCGGTACTCGACCCGCTGCACGAGGTACCGGGACTCGGTCGCGTGGGTGACCTCGACGTCCCTGGTCGGCTGCAGTGCGTCGTCGAACACCCGCAGCAGCGGCTCGGCGTACGAGGTGGCGGTGTACTGCATCCGGGGGCTGACCCGCGCGCCGCCGCAGCCCCAGGCAAGGTCGGTCGCCCTGGCCGGGTGGCGGCGGGCGGCCCGGACCACGGCCACCAGCACGGGAAGCGCGACGGCGGTGGCCAGGAGCGCCAGCGCGAGCGGGTCCAGCAGGGCGTCCAGCCCGGTCAGTCGGATGCCGCCGAGCCCCACGGGCTCGATGCCGGCCGCACCCACGGTGGTGGCGAGCGCCGCGGCCACCGGCCCCGGGACCAGGCCGAGCGCGACCACGACGGCGGCCCCGGCGAGCATCGGCCAGGTCATGGTGCGACCGGCCTCGTGGGCGGCGTCCGCCTCGGTCGACCGGGGCCGGGCCAGGAACGCGATGCCGTAGGCCTTCACAAAGGTGAGCAGCGCCAGCCCCGTGGTCAGCGCGACCACGCCGACGGCCAGCGGCATGACCACGGCGACCATCGGGTCCCCCGGCCGGGCGCCGTGGATGAGTGCCTGCAGGAGCGTCCACTCGGCCACGAACCCCGCGGTGCCCGGCAGCGCCGCCGCGCCCAGGCAGGCCACGCCGAACGCCGCGCCGGTCCACGGCATGCGGGTGCCCAGCCCGCCGAGCCGGTCGAGGTCCCGTTCGCCGGTGGCGTGCAGCACAGCCCCGGCGCCGAGGAACAAGGTGGTCTTGAACGCCGCATGGCTCACGACCAGCAGCAGGCTCGCGGTCAGCGCGCCGTCGGCCACATCGGTCGCCCCGGACGCCCGCAGCAGCACCGACGTGCCCAGGGCCAGCACCACCAGGCCGACGTTCTCGGTGGTCGAGTAGGCGAGCAGCCGCTTGAGGTCGCTGGCGACGGAGGCCTGCAGGATCCCGTAGAGCGCGGAGGCGGCGCCGAGCACGGCCAGCAGCACGCCCCACCAGGCCGGCCCGCCGGGCAGCAGCCGCACGCACACGAGCAGGACGCCGTACAGCCCGATCGACACCATCGCGGCGCTCATCGCCGCGGACACGTGGCTGGGGGCCTCCGGGTGCGCGCGCGGCAGCCACACGTGCAGCGGCACCAGGCCGGCCTTGGTCCCGAAGCCGAGCAGCAGCAGCACGAAGCCGACGCTCGCGGCGGCCGAGTGCGGCCCCAGGGTCCCGATGGTGTCGAAGCCGGTGCCACCCGACGCTGCCGTGAGCACGGCGAAGCCGGCGAGCAGCAGCGCGAAGCTCAGCTGGGTGAGTGCGGCGTACCACAGGGTGGCCGCGGTGACCTCGGCCCGCCGCGCGTAGTCCGCCAGCAGCAGGACCGTCGACCCCACGGCCATGAGCTCCCAGGCCAGCAGGAACGAGACGACGTCCGCGGCGGCCGCGACCAGCTGCATGCCCACGAGGAACACCGCGAGCGCGGCCCAGGAGCTGCGCGAGGCCGAGGGGCCGGACACGTACCCGATGCCGTAAACCGCCACGGCCACGCCCACGACCGAGGCCAGCAGCATGAACAGCCCGCCGAGCCGGTCGGGGGCGAAGGTCACCGGGTCGACCGGCAGCGCCACCGGCAGGCGGATGCTGCCCGCCTGCCCGGCCATCGCGAGCGCGCCGGTGACGGCGCCGGCGACCGAGACGGCGGCGCAGGACAGCCCGGCCAGGACGGCGCGGGCGGCGGCCGGCACGACCAGCGCGACGACCACGGCGACGGCCGCGAGCACCCCCAGGGACAGCAGCCCGACCTGGACCGAGGTCACCGCCCAGTCACCCGGCGCAGCGCCTCCACGATGACCTGCGGCTCGGGCGGGCAGCCTGGCACGTCGAGGTCGACGGGCACGACGTCGGCCACGCCGCCGACCACGCCGTACCCGGCCGCGAAGGCGCCGCAGCCCCGGGCGCAGTCCCCGACCGCCAGGACCAGCCGCGGCGCGGGGGTCGCCTCGACGGTTCGCCGCAGGGGCTCGGCCATGTTCCGGGTGACGGCTCCGGTGACCAGCACGGCGTCCGCGTGCCGGGGCGAGGCGACCAGCCGCGCGCCGTACCGCTCGGCGTCGTACACCGGGCCGAACGCGGCGGCCACCTCGATCTCGCAGCCGTTGCAGGAGCCGGCGTCCACGTGCCGCAGCTGGACGCTGCCGCCCAACGGTCGGGCCGCGGGCAACAGGTCCGGCGCGGGCGGCGCCGGTTCGGCGACCGTCCCGGTCCGGCGGATCAGTGCGACCAGGCGCAGCAGGCTCACGGCTGCTGCGGACCCGTCGGGCGCAGCTCCTCGGCCAGGGCGTCCTGCTCGGCGATGAGCCCGAGCAGGATCTGGCGGGCCGTCAGCAACAGGTCTCGGACCTGCGGCACGCTGATCGAGTAGACCACCTCACCGGCCTCCCGGTGCTGGCTCACCAGGCCGGTGCGACGCAGCACCGCAAGCTGCTGGGACAGGTTGCTCGGTTCGATCTCGATCCGCTCGAGCAGCTCGTGCACGGCGTGGTCACGCTCGGACAGCAGCTCGAGCACCCGGATCCGGGCCGGGTGCCCCAGGGTGCGGAAGAAATCCGCCTTCGCCTGGTACAACGGGGTCGCCATCGTGGTCCGTCGTCCTCCCGGGTTGGAGGACCAACTTTGCACATGAAGATGTCTTCAAGTCAACCGAAGGGCCGCCGCTGCTGGCTACACCAAGGTGAGCCGCCCCTCGTGGCGGAGCTGGTCGAGCAGCGACTGGACCAGTGAGGGGATCAGCAGCACGAGCGCGTTGAGCGGCAGCGTCACCTCGTAGAGCACGGTGCTGCCGGGCTGGCTGCGCCCCTTCAGTCGAGCCAGCAGGGCGCTGACCGGAAGCCCGAGGATGTTGCCGGTCATCATCATCTGGAGGGCCGCCACGATGGCTCTCGTCTTCTCCGGTCCGTAGGTGTCCGGGACCGGCCCGTACGCCAGGCGGTCGACCTTGCCCTTGGCGTGTGCATAGTGCTGGGCGAAGACGATGGCCATGGCCTCGTCCTCCCTGATGAAGCCAGGATCCCCGCCGATGAAGGCCGGGACCTCCTCGGGAGCCATCCCCTTCCGCAGGGCCAGTCTGGTGTGCGCGTAGGCGCAGGCGGCGCACTGGTTCACCTCGGTGACCGCCAGCATGAGTCGTTCCACGAACTGGGGGTCAAGGATCTGCTTCCGGCGGCTGCCGAGACGCTGACGGCTGAACGCGCCGACCGAGCGATGGCCCCGGGCCAACGCCTCGTAGAGCTCCGTGTAGGTGTAGCGCTTGGTGCGCCGCGGTGCTGCCGCGTAGGTCGACGTGTCAGTCATGGCTGGCGGCTCAGCCGAGCCGGACGGACTCCCCTGCCCCCAGATGGCCGTAGTCGGCGCCCGTCCCCGGCCCGCCGTCCCCGAGCAGCCGGTCGACGACGGAGAGCCCGGCCCCACTGAGGAGGGCGTCGTGCATGCGGTAGGCCCGCTGCGGGGCCACCTCGCGCACGTAGTCGATGATCTCGGACAGCCGCGACCACGGGGCGTGCACCGGGAGCAGCAGGGTGTCGACCGGTGCGTCCGGCACGGTGAGGGCGTCGCCCGGGTGGAAGACCCGGCCGTCGATGCGGAACCCGATGTTGGTCACCCGGGGGATCTCCGGATGGATCTGCTCGTGCAGCTGACCGTGCACCTCGACGTCCAGGCCGGCCGCGGAGAAGCGGTCGCCCTCCCCGACGACGTGCAGCCGGTCGCCGAGCCCGTCCAGCTGCGAGGCGACGGACTGCAGCGTCCACACCCGCAGGCCGGGGTCTGCGTCGACGGCGGCGCGCAGCCGGTCCTCCTGGAAGTGGTCCCAGTGCTCGTGGGTGATGAGCACGGCCTCGGCGCCGCGCATCGCCTCCGGCTCGGTGAACGCTCCCGGGTCGATCACCAGCGTGCGTCCTTCCTGCTCCAGCCGCACACAGGCGTGACCCAGCTTCGTCAGCAGCATGGTTCTCCTCATGATTCGCGCGTAGTCTGCGGTGACGATACGACGCGCCACCCCCGGCCGCCGTCGTTGCAGGCCCGAGGGCTGCCAGATCGACCACCTAGCCTGCAACGAGAGGTCAAACGCAGGGAGGTTGCCATGCGCTACCCGCACGGTCTGTTCGGCTGGGTCGACCTGACGACGACGGACGTCGAGGGGGCCCGCGCGTTCTACACGGAGCTGTTTGGCTGGACGTCGCAGGACCTGCCGACGCCCATGGGTCCCGCGTACACGATGTTCTCCAAGGACGAGAAGCTGGTCGCGGGTATGACGCCGCAGCAGCCTGCGCTGGCCGCGGCCGGCGTCCCGTCGCTGTGGAGCTCCTACGTCTTGGTCGAGGACGTCGATGCCGTCCTCGCCACGGTCGAGCCATCGGGTGGCGCCGTCGTCATGCCGGCCATGGACGTCATGGATCAGGGTCGGATGGCCATGGTCAGCGACCCGTCGGGGGCGGTCGTGGGCCTGTGGCAGCCCGAGAAGCACCAGGGCGCCGACCTGTTCAATGCGCCGGGGG
>DATCDE010000004.1 GCA_036510875.1 Actinomycetes bacterium | reverse complement strand
GCGGACTCGGCGTTCTACCGCCACGACGTGATCGCCGCCGTCCGCCGCCAGCGCGCCTGCTTCTCGATCACTGCACGCCTGGATTCCGCGGTCCGCACGGCGATCGCGGCCATCGGCGACGACGCGTGGACACCGATCAAGTACCCCAACGCGGTCTACGACGAAGCCCAGCACGTGGATCTCCGCTGCCGAGGTCGCCGAGATCGGCCACACCGCGTTCACCTCCAAGGCCAAGGCGAAGCACGTGTCGGCGAGGCTGATCGTGCGTCGCGTCCCCGACCTGAACCCGGCCCACCAGAGCGAGCTGTTCACCGCCTACCGCTACCCCGCCGTGTTCACCGACAACCCACTGCCGATGCTGCAAGCGGACACGGCGCACCGTGGGCACGCGATCGTCGAACACGTCATCGCCGACCTGAAGAACGGGCCGCTCGCGCACCTACCCTCCGGGCGCTTCTGGGCCAACAGCGCCTGGCTGGTCTGCGCCGCGATGGCGTTCAACCGCACCCGCGCCGCCGGCACCCTCGCCTCCGCGTTCCATGCCCGAGCGACCACCGGCACCATCCGCGCCCAGCTGATCAACGGGCCGGCGCGGATCGCCCGCTCCGCCCGTCGGCTCACCCTGCACCTGCCCGCCGCCTGGCCATGGGAACACCACTGGCAGCGGCTGGTCGCCGGCACCGGACCACCGCTCACGACCTGACCCCGTCGACCCCGTCCGACAGGACCCGACCGGAGAACCAGATGTGGAAGAGCCGGAGCACCCGGCCGCATCACCACGCCCGCAGCAAGCCAACCCCGCACACCGTCATCGACGCCATCATCACCGGGCTACCCGGTGGATCCGGGCTCAGCGTTGGGTGTGGTCCACAGTGGGGCCGCTGGCTGCCGACCTCCGCCGGGCCTTCTCCGAGACGAAGGCAGCCACCTCCACGGTGAACGCCGACCCATCCAGCCCAAGCCCCTCCTGCCGCGGTTGGTGGCGCAGCGTTCGCTTGACCTCGTCATGGTGCTGGGGTGGAACCGCTCCCTTCGGATCCGCCAAGAGCGCCTCCGCGCAGGCGGGGGTCAACTGGCCCCACCAATCGTCGAACGGGTGACCGTACCGCGTGATGAACGCCTGCCGGTCATCGTCCACCCAGTGGTCCACGAGGTGGCGCCTGGCTCGCAGCCGGCGGACGTCGTCCCAGCTGGACACCTCAACGGCCGGCTGCCCGTCGTCGAAACTGGCGAGGAAGCGGCCATCCGGCTGACGCACCACCTCCAGCCGCCGCTCGGACATGCCCCCACTCTACGCCGGCGAATCCCCCGCCACAGGAGCAAGGAACTCGGCCCACGCCACCCCTATCGACCCAAGCAGGGCTCCGGGAAGCGCCGGCTACCGGCGGCTAGGGGCGACGGAGCGTTTCGGCGTTGGTCTGAGTCATCGACTGCTCGATGAGAACAGCGCGCAGCAGCATGGACAGGAAGCCCGCCAAACCAGCGAGGACTACGAGTGCGGCCACCGTCCGGGCGAAGTCAGGGACCGGCAGGGAGGCGGTAACGAGGCCGACGTTGATCGCCGCAAGGCGGGCCGTCCCCGCCGTGTCGAGTGCCGCGTTTGTCGCGCGGGTAACGGTCGGACCGCCGCCGAGGACGACGGGGACCAGATAGCTGAGGGCGCCGAGCAGGACCTGGACTGCGAAGCCGATCAGGAACGGGGCTGCGAGCCGGTCGGCCGCTTCGGCTGCCTGCTCCCAGCTGGGCGCGGAGACGACGATGGCGGCGAGTGCCGCGACGGAGCCGATGAACCAGCATTGCGCGGCGAACATCGAGCGAGTGGCGTAGGTGGTGGGCGGTCGGGTTCGGGTCTCGGCGATGAGTGGTCCGCCGACCATGGCCAGGCCGGCGAGGTAGGTGAGGAGCCCGGCTGCGGCGGCAAGGCGGTTCCCCGCGAGCGCACCGGTTGCGCTGACCACGAGTCCGGTGAGGAGCACCGGCAAGGCGCGCCGGGCGGCACGTTCGGCTCCGTCTGCGACGCGGGTGTGCAGCATCGTCGGCCACAGCGTGACAAGGGTGCCGACCACGGTCAGACCCATCCAACCGAGGAGGTTGACGACGACGTGGGCGAGGGCCAGCTGGGCATGGGCGGTCTCGCTGAGTGTGTCCGCGGCCATCGCCACGCCGAAGGCAACGCCGACGGGAAGGAGCGCCGCGGCCGCCACGTAGTAGCGCAGGGTGCTTCCGAGTCGTGAGGGCAGCCCTCGACGCATCCGCATCAGCAGCACGGCGGCATGCCACCCGGCGACGAGGGCTACGACCGTCGCGCCGACCGCAACGGCAGCCTGGATGTCCCCGACCATGCCCGCGACCACGGACAGGGCACCGGCGTTGAACAGGGCCAGCCGCACCGCCTGGCCACGGCGGGTGTCGTCCTCGGGCAGACGCAGCAGGGCGTCGGCAAAGTGTCTGCTCCAGATCAGGATGGCGTTGCTGACGGCGCCAAGCAGGAGCAGGTGCACGAGCAGCCATGGGGTCACTGGCCGAAACACGCCGATCAGACTGGCCGTGAGGAGGGCGACCAGCCATGCCGCCACGATCGCACCGACGCGCAGATGCCAGGTGGACCGCTTCATGAGTCGGTCCGGGGCGCGGGCGCGTGCAGGTGGAGCCGGCATGATCCGGGTTCGGCGAACGGCAAGAGCACGGCCCGTGCCGGTTCTCCACCCAGCTCGGCGAGGGCTCCCCGGACGATGCCGAGGTGGACCGGGCAGATAATGTCGGGTTGGGCGCGGGCGGCGTCCAGCAGCGGGCAGCGCCGCAGTCGGACCGTGGTCGCGCGCGGGTCGGCGTGGGGATCGAACCCGAGCTTGTCGAGCAGGTCGACGACCGTGCGTCGCGCGAAGGTCGCGCTCCCGGCGGGGATCCCGTCGGCGAGAGCCTTGCCCCAGGCCTCGCCGGCGGCGAGAGCGTCAGCCTCCGCGTCGGTGCTGGTCCGGGAGATGTGCGCGGCGAGCGCGGTGGCCAGCCCGGCGTAGTCACGCACGCGGTGGTCGGGTTCCGGGTTGCCGGTGGCTGCAGCGTAGGACCACGCGGGTCGGCCACGGCCGATGATCGGAGCCGGTGTCCGGGTCGCGAGCCCTCGTCCCACGAGGGCCTCGAGGTGCTTGCGGGCGGTGTTGGCGTGCAGGTTCAGCCGGGTCGCGAGCTCGTCCACCGTGGTGGCGGCAACGGAGCGTTGCAGCTCCTCTAGGACCCGGGAGCGCTGCGCTGACAGCGGCGCACGTGCCGCGTCGTGGCGGGTCGGCGACGGCCCCAGTATTTCCACGTAGCACAGTGTAGTAAATTGACTGCCCATCCGGCCACCCAGAGCCGGCACGAGGAGGCTCTTCATGGACACCGTGCCTGTCCCCCCTACCGCTGGTGCCACCGCGCCAGTGCGCGCGTCGGGAGCCGGGGTGGTCGTCGCGTCAAGTGAGAGCGATGCCGCCGCCGTGGATGCCGTGGTCCGTCACCATGCCGAGCTCGCGGGCGCGCTCGCCACCCACGTGGACGCCCTCCTCACCGCTGTGGGTGCCGTGTCCGGCAACGGCGTGGCCCCGGTGACCCGGTCGCGGGGGCTGCTCGTCGACTTCTGTACCGACGGGCTGCTGCCCCACGCCGCCGCGGAGGAGGCGATGCTGTACCCGGCGGTCGCCACCGACCAACGGGCCAAGTTGCTGGTCGAGGCGATGCTCGCCGAGCACCGTGTCCTGGAAGGCCTGGTCGAGGACGTGCGCGCCGCAGACAGCCCGATACGTGCCGCGGCTGCGGCGACCGCGCTGCGGGTGTTGTTCGACGTCCATTTGGCCAAGGAGAGCGACCTGATCCTTCCGCTGGTCGCGGCCGACCCGACCGTGTCGCTCTCGGCGATCCTGGCCGGCATGCACGAGCTGCTCGGTGTCGGCGACCACGTTGACCACCCTGGAGACGCGGCCACGGCTGCGGAGTCTCGCGGCAGGGGTGCGTGCGGCTGCAGTGCGGTCGAGGCAAGCGATCACGCCCCGGTGCTCGACGTGCGGAACGTGCCCCACGCGATCCGGCACGCCACGGTGTTCGGCGCCGTCGGCGCGGTGCCCGTATCCGGCTCGCTGGTCCTCATCGCACCGCATGACCCGCTGCCCCTGCTCGGCCAGCTCGAGGACCGGGAGCCGGGCGCGTTCAACGTCAGCTACGACCAACGCGGTCCAGACGCTTGGCCGGTGCGGCTCACCCGCACCCGATAGCCGTGTGCTCCTACTGCGGGTGCCGCGCCATCACCGTGATCGGTCGGCTCTCCGCCGAACACGTGGCGATCACCAACGCCACCGGGGCCCTGCGCCGCGCGGTACTCGCAGGGGACGGCGAAGCGACGGCGACGGCCGGGGAGAAGCTCATCTCGCTGCTGGACCCGCACACCACGGGTGAGGAGCGGGGACTGTTCGCCGAGCTGCGCCTCGACCCGGAGTTCGCCGCCCACGTCGACACTCTGTGCGGCGAGCACCGCGAGATCAACGCTCACCTCGCACGAGTCACCCAGGGGGACCACTCGGGTGTCGTCGCGCTCGAGACGCTGCTGCGCCGCCACATCGACAAGGAAGAGAACGGAGTATTCCCGGCTGCCGCCATCGCCCTGGACTGGGCAGCGTGGGATCGCATCGACGGGCGTGCGCCGTGAGCGTCTATGTCCCACCCCAGCACGGTGCGTGGGCGTTTCTGGCCCTGCCGCTGGTCCTGGGCGCCGTGCTCGCCCCATGGACGCCGCTCCTCGTGGTGCTCGCAGTGGTCTGGGTGGCGGCCTACCCGTTGTCCTTCGCGGCGTTCGGTCTCGTCCGTGCCAAGCGCCCGCGGCGGTTCCGCGCGCCGTTCCTGATGTGGTCCGCGGTCGTCCTGCCTACCGCCGTGGTCCTGCTCGTGGGGCGGCCGTGGCTGGTCTGGGTCGGGCTCGGCTACGCCGTGCTGTTCGCGGTGAACCTGCGCTACGCGCGGAACAACGACGAACGTGCGTTGGCCAACGACGTGGTGTTCGTCGTGGAGTGCGCCGCGATGGTCGCGGTCACCTGGGCCGTCGGTGCGGGGAGCCGGTCCTGGGCGCCGCCCGGCCTGGACGCCGTACCCACACAGGTCTGGGTCCTCGTCGCGGTCTGCGCGCTGGTACTCCTGGGCTCGACGCTGCACGTGAAGTCCCTGATCCGGGAGCGTCGCGATCCACGATTCGCCCGCGCCTCCCGCGTCCTGGCAGTCGCCTCCGTGCCCGTGTCAGTCGCACTCGGCGCCTGGTGGGGATGGCCGAGCGGGGCGTGGCTGATCGCGCCGTTCGTCGTGCTCGCCGTGCGCGCCTTCCTCGTGCCCCGTCGCCCGCTGCGCCCTGGTGCCATCGGCATGATCGAGCTGGGCTGCTTTCTGCTCGTAGCGGCGGCCTCAGTGCTGGCGTCATGGTGAGCAGTCGAGCAAGGTCGTGGACGGACAGCTCAACCGGCTGGGGAAGAGCACGGCCGTGATCCGGCCTGCTGGCTGTCTCATGAGTGCCCTACGCGCGGCCAGAGCGGTTCAGGGCCGGCCGAGGAGTGCCCGTCCTGCGAATCACCCGCGCCGGGAGGCGGACACCGTCTCCGCCGAAGTCCTCCACCAAGATCACTGGACCACATTCTGAAAACCGGCTCTTGTGACTGATCCGTGGGTACCTGACTGACCCGTGACGCGCCACACGCCGTTCCCCGCCTACGGTTCCTGCTGTCGAAGGCTGGAATCGGAGGGTGGGGGGAACGGCGTGCGTTCTGTCAGGGTATGGGCTCGGCT
>DATCDE010000003.1 GCA_036510875.1 Actinomycetes bacterium | reverse complement strand
CGCCACGGTCATAGTCGTCAGGGCAGCAGTCCAGATCTGCGGGCGATGGCGACCGCTTCGACCCGGTTGGCGGCGCCCAGCTCGAGCCACCAGGAAGACCGCCGTGACGGCCATCCCGGTAGGCGCCGGCCCGGTAATGCGTGCGTGGCCCGTCGTCCGACGGGCCGGGACGTTTGGCCCTGGGAACCCGCCGTCGGTGGGCCCACGATGGCTGGAACGGGCAGCGCCGCCGGCATCCCGCAACTCACGTACCCATGACGTGCGAGTCGACCCAATGCTCCAGCTGGGGCATCTCGAGCAAGGCCAGAACCCCCACACTGCCCAAAGCGTGGATAAGGACGTTGAAAGCCGGCGCGGTCTCGCCTGCACCGGCCGCAGCGATCCAGTAGGGGATAAGCGTGACAAGGCCTAGCACCGCTGAGCCCACGGCGACTCGCTCCCACCACGAATCGCGCCGGAAGAGACCCCACGTGGCGAGAGTGAAGCCGGCGAGCGTGACGAGCGCCAAAACTTGCGTTAGGGCCCACAGGAAACCGCCGGTGGAGATACCCCCGGTCGCGAACGTTGGAGTCAACCATAGGAACGTAGTGCCGAACAGGAAGAGGGCGACCCCGCCCATGTTGCGGATCGTGAACATCTTCATCGCCTCCACCCGCAACGATCGTCAGCTTGCTTGCCCTGGATAGGGCCCTTTAGTAGGCCCCCGTTGCGCAGGACCGTGTCGACCCGTCCGGGATCCATTCCTTAAGCCAGGGTCTGTACGAGACACAAATGAAGGTGTCCACGCGCCCTGGTGCGCCGTCCGAGACTACGGTCCCGAGTCTTGATGGGGCTCTAGCCTTCTCGTAGTCCTGAAGTGTGATGGACACCATCGTGATCAACCTCCTCTCGTGTGTCTATCTGTGTTTGTCTATCTGTGTTCCAGACGGCGCTGCTCCGCTGGCCCGGTTGCGGCGCTCACCGTCGGTGTGGCGGACGCCGGACGCGGGTGCGGTGGAAGCTCGACGCCGCGCACGAGGCCCGTGCAGTGGGCGAGAATGTGGCCGAGTGTGGGGGCGATCAGGCTCGCCGTCGCCAGGTAGCCGACAGAAAGCATTCCGCAGCCGACGGTGATTGGGACGAGCAGGCCGTTGCGGTACTCCCAGTAGCCAAGGTGGTGAACGATGATCACGATGGCGCTTGCGGCTATCGGCAGCGTCCAGCGTGCTATCCCGCCTGCGACACCGGACCACCCGAGAGAGTTGACCATCTGCCAGGTTATGAATACGGGCAGCACGGAGAGCAGGATTCCCTCCGCAGTGCCGTAGACCACGCCCTCCCATAGCAGCGCACGAGTGAGCCGCCAGCCATGAAGCTGCTGGCTGAAGCCATGAAGCCGCTTGCTGACTGGCAGCTTGGTCATCCCGATAATGAGGAAGGCGGCGGAGAGGGGCGCGACGATCAGTCCCCACATCCAGCGAGATGTGACCAGGTCGGCCGCAGTTACGTCGAGCCACCAGATGTATCCCACCGAGAAGACTGCCGTCGTCACGGTCAGCACCGCGATGTAGGGCGTGCGAGGCATTTGGAGCCGAGTCGCGGCGAGCCAACTGACTGCGAACGACGCCGCTGCGAGCGCAACGAGCCACCACAAGGATCCGACCCATGAGGCTGGATATACAGGAATAGGCATCGAAATCACTCCGTCCTGAACGGATACTCAAAACGCTCGGCCCGAAGGACGATGGCGAGTAGAGGCGAAGGTCCCGAGTCCCTTTCTGTCAGTCTTGCGTGACTGCGGAGAGTGTGCATGACTATCGGATCCAGATGGCCCGCTCACCCTTCTTCACTCGCCGACCATGCTCCTTGTCCCACTGCCGAAACGACATCATGTGCACGTCCTCGTTTGTCGGGCTCGCCTACCTGGGATGGCTATCCGCGATATTCGGCATCGCTGAGCCGAGCACGGGTCGTCAAAGCCCACCCGTCCCCGCCAAGGAAGCGAGTGCTGATCTGCGATGACCGATATGGCGATCCCGACCGCGAACGGCCCGGTGCAGGCGTACGTCTGCGAACCCAGCGGACCGGGGCCGTGGCCCGGCGTGGTGGTGATCCACGACGTGTTAGGCATGAGCCACGACCTCCGCCGCCAAGCCGACTGGCTGGCCGGCGCCGGGTACCTCGCCGCCGCCCCGGACCTGTACCACGGCGGCCGCAAACTGACCTGCATGATC
>DATCDE010000002.1 GCA_036510875.1 Actinomycetes bacterium | reverse complement strand
CAACCGCGGTTACGAGGCGCGGTACCTGGTCGTCGGTTCGGAGGAGTTCCGGAGAGTCGGTCGCGCCGCCCTGACGGTGACTGCCCTGGTCACCTTCACGGCCTACCTCCTTGAGTACGAGCTGTCGCGTCGATTCGTGCTGATCACGCTCCCAGCAGTCGCGGTGCTCTCGCTCGCGGGACGCTACGGACTGCGCAAGTGGCTGCACCATCGGCGCTCCGCTGGTGACTTCCTGCACCGCGTGGTGGTCGTCGGCCACGAGGGGCCAGTCGTCGACCTGCTCGACCGGCTGGGTGAGCAGCGCTACCACGGCCTGCACATCGTCGGCGCCTGCCTGCCGGTGACGGGACAACGAGTGCCGCTGCTGGAGGCCGGCATACCGGTGATCGGGGGCTACGACACGGTCGCGCACGCTGTGCGGCTGACCGGAGCGGACACCGTCGCGGTGCTGGCGGCCGGCGACCTCGGCCCCGAGCAGCTGCGCCGCCTGGCCTGGGACCTCGAGCCGACCGGCGCCGACCTGCTGGTCGCGCCCTCCCTCGTCGAAGTGGCCGGCCCGCGGCTTTCCATCCGTCCGGTGTCCGGCCTGCCGCTGCTGCACGTCGAGCAGCCGTCGTTCTCCGGGGGTCGTCGATTCTTCAAGTCGGTCTTCGACCGGCTGACGGCCGCCGCGGCGCTGGTCCTGCTCTCGCCGCTGCTGCTGGCGGTGGCGGTGGCCATCCGGATCGACAGTCACGGTCCGGCGATCTTCAAGCAGGTGCGCATCGGCAAGGACGGCCGGCCGTTCCGGCTGTACAAGTTCCGCTCCATGGTGGTGGACGCCGAGGCCCAGCGCTCGAACCTGCTGGAGCACAACGACCGCGACGGCCTGATGTTCAAGATGCACGCCGACCCGCGGATCACCCGGGTCGGCGGGTGGATCCGCCGCTACTCGATCGACGAGATGCCGCAGCTGGTCAACGTCGCTGTGGGCCAGATGTCGCTGGTCGGCCCCCGTCCGCCGCTGCCCGACGAGGTCGAGAAGTACGCCGACCACGTGCGCCGCCGGTTGCTCGTACGACCGGGGCTGACCGGTCTGTGGCAGGTCAGCGGACGCGCGGACCTCAGCTGGGAGGAGTCGATCCGGCTCGACCTGCGCTACGTGGACAACTGGTCGTTTGCCTTCGACCTGCAGATCCTGTGGAAGACCGGCCGGGCGGTACTCGGGGGATCCGGCGCCTACTGATTCCACTCGAATGGCGTCGGTCGGACAGTGCAGGCACAGGACGGCTCGGAGGATGATCTCAGCATGACCCAGACGACAGGCCGCAGCACGATCCCGGTGATGGTCCCGTGGCTCGGCGAGGAGGAGGCCCAAGCCGCTGCGGCAGCCGTGATGTCGGGCTGGGTGGCCCAGGGACCTCGCGTGCAGGAGTTTGAGCGAGCCTTCGCCGAGCGGGTCGGGGCTGCGCACGGCGTCGCTGTCACCTCGTGCACGACCGCGCTGCACCTGGCGTTGGTGGTGGCCGGAATCGGCGCCGGCGACGAAGTCGTGGTGCCGTCGTTCTCCTTCGTGGCCACGACCAACGCGCCTCGCTACGTCGGAGCCACGCCGGTCTTCGCTGACGTCGACCCGCTCACGGGCAACGTGACGGCCGAGACCGTAGCGGCGGTTCTCTCCGGGCGTACCAAGGCCGTCATCGTCGTCCACCAGGGCGGAGTCCCCGCGGACGTCGAGCCGTTGCGAGCGCTGGCCGTCGAGCGCGGTCTGCTGGTCATCGAGGACGCCGCGTGCGCGGCCGGCTCTGAGTACCGAGGGAAGCCGGTCGGCTGGGGGGCGTTGATGACCGCCTGGTCGTTCCACCCGCGCAAGCTGCTGACCACCGGTGAGGGCGGCATGCTCACGACGGACGACCCCGACCTAGCGGCCCGCCTGCGACGGCTGCGGGAGCACGGCATGAGCGTGTCGGCTGCGGACCGCCATGCGGCGGCCGACCGGGTGATCGTCGAGCAGTACCTCGAGGTCGGCTTCAACTATCGGATGACTGACGTCCAGGCGGCCATTGGACTTGTGCAGCTCGGCCGTCTCGACGAGATCGTCGCGCGTCGACGCGCGCTGGCGGAGCGCTACCAGTCCCTGCTGGGCCTTGTGCCTGGCCTGCGCTGCGTCACCGACCCGTCCTATGGCACCAGCAACTTCCAGTCCTTCTGGGTGGAGCTCGACGCAGGCTTCCCCGTGACCCGCGACGAGCTTCTCGCGCAGCTCGCTGCCGCTGGGATCTCGGCCCGGCGGGGCATCATGGCCGCACACCTGGAACCTGCCCACGCGGATCTCGCTCCGGCCTCGCTGCCGGTCACCGAGCGGCTGACCAAGCAGTCGCTGATACTGCCGCTGTTCCACGGGCTCACGGAGGAAGACCAGGACCGGGTGGTCGAGGTCCTCGCCCGGGCCGCGAAGGGTCCTGGGTGACCGCTCCACAGCCGTTGCTGCTTGTCGGCTCCGGGGGCCTGGCCCGGGAGGTGGCGCAGGCGGTCCGCGGGTGGCCAGATGCGCCCTGGGAGCTGTTTGGCTTCCTGGACGACGACCCTGCTCGGTGGGGGGGCGTGGTCGCCGGCTTGCCGGTGCTTGGCCCGCCGGAGACCGCAGTAGAGCGGTCCGCGGCGGCCGTTGTGGTGTGCACCGGGCGGCCGGGGGACTATGCCAGCCGGGCGCGCCTGGTCGCCCGGCTCGGACTCGATGCGGACCGGTATGCCACTGTCGTCCATCCCACGGCCTGGCTGTCGCCCGACACGCAGGTCGGCGCTGGGACGGTGCTGCTGGCCGGGGTGGTGGCCACCGCTTCGGTCCGGATCGGCGCCCACGTTGCCGTCATGCCGGGCTGCGTGGTGACCCACGACGACGTCGTGGACGACTACGCCACCTTGGCATCGCGGGTCGTGCTGGGCGGGTCCGTCCACATCGGCCGTGGTGCCTACCTCGGGGCCGGGAGCATGGTGCGCGAGGGCCTGGACGTGGGCGAATGGTCGCTCACCGGCATGGGATCGCTCGTGCTGCGCGACGTCCCTGCCCAGGAGATGTGGTTCGGATCACCGGCCACCCACCGCGGCGCCGCACCCGACCCAGTCCTCGCTCACGCTCGGCAGGAACAACCTATCCACTCCGAACCCGGGAGCACCTGATGACCACCGTCCCTCTCGTCGACCTCGGCTGGCAGCAGCGGGAGGTGGCCGCTGAGGTGGCCGAAGGCTTCGCCCAGGTCCTGGCCGCGACCGACTTCGTCGGCGGCGGCGCGGTTCACCGGTTCGAGGAGGCCTACGCCGCCTACACCGGCGTCGCTCACTGCATCGGCGTGGGCAACGGCACGGATGCCTTGGAGATCGCTCTTCGTGCGTCCGGGATCGGCGCGGACGACGAGGTGATCGTTCCGGCGAATACGTTCGTCGCCACGGCGGAAGCAGTTGTGCGGGCCGGCGCCCGACCGGTGTTCGTGGACGTGAAAGCGGACACGCTCCTCCTCGACTCGGAGGCGGTGGCGGCCGCTGTCGGACCGCGCACCCGGGCGGTGATCCCGGTGCACCTGTTCGGACAGGCAGCGCCGGTCGAGCAGCTGGCCGACCTCGTGGCGAGGCACGACCTCGTGGTCATCGAGGACGCCGCCCAGTCCCAGGGAGCGACGCGACTCGGTCGCCCCGCCGGGAGTCTCGGCCAGGTAGCGGGGACCAGCTTCTACCCCGGCAAGAACCTGGGCGCCTACGGCGACGCGGGGGCCGTGCTCACGGACGACGAGGGTGTCGCCCATCGAGCGCGGTTGCTGGCGAACCATGGCAGCGACCGCAAGTACATCCACGAGTCGTTCGGGTTCAACTCTCGGCTGGACACGCTGCAGGCCGTGGTGTTGTCCGCGAAGCTGGCGCGGCTGGACGGTTGGAACGAGCTGCGCCGTGCGGCAGCGGCCATCTACGCCGAGCTCCTCGCTGATCTCGAACCGGTGGTCCTGCCGACGGTCGCGTCGAGCAGTGTGCCGGTTTGGCACCTGTACGTGGTCCGGGTGCCTCGACGCGACGAGGTGCTTCACCGACTCCAGGAGGCGGGAGTTGGCGCAGGCATCCACTACCCGGTCGCGGTCCACCTGCAGCCGGCGTTCGCCGGGTACGGGAAGGGGGCCGGTTCCGCACCGGTCGCCGAACGTGCAGCCGAGCAGATCCTCTCGCTTCCGCTCTACCCCGGGATCACGCCGGAGCAGCAGGACCGGGTCGCGACGGCGCTGCGGGAGGCTCTGCAGTGACGCATTCGGAGCCGTCGATTGCACTGTGTTACAAGGCAGATGCACAGGGTTGGGAGCGGGTTCAACCGATCGGCCAGACTTGGCTGCGGGCCCTGCCTTCGGGATGGATCCGCGGGTTAGCCTGACGCCTCGGCGGGTGCCCCGGGGGCTGCGCCGTTGTTCGTCGGGGGATACCAAGCGGGGAGTGGGTAACAACATGATGCGTCGCGTTCGGTCGGGACTCGTGGCAGCCGTCGGAGTGATGGCGACGGTGATCGTGCTGCTGCCGGTCAGTGCTCCGGCTGCCTCCGCAGCCGATCCCTGCAACCCCGTCGTCAGCGTGATCGCCTGCGAGAACTCCAAGCCGGGCACGCCCGAGTCGGTGTGGGACATCTCCGGGTCGGGTGACTCCACAATCCAGGGGTTCGCCACGGGCATGAGCGTGAACGTGGGGCAGACCGAGTCGTTCAAGATCAAGACCTCGGCACCGTACTCGATCGACATCTACCGGTTGGGCTGGTACGGCGGGGACGGTGCGCGGCTGATCACGTCTGTCACTCCGACGCCCCGCACGCAACCGGCTTGCGGAACGATCCCGAATGCGACGGGGTCGTCGCCGGCGCCGGTGGACTGCGGGAACTGGGCGGTCTCGGCGTCGTGGGCGGTGCCCTCGACGGCCGTTTCCGGGGTGTACATCGCGCGGCTGACCCGGACGGACACCGGTGGGGCCAGTCACATCGTGTTCGTGGTGCGCA
>DATCDE010000001.1 GCA_036510875.1 Actinomycetes bacterium | reverse complement strand
CGGCAGCCTCCATCAGGGCCCGTACCGTCTGGACCTCGTTGGCCCCGAGCGCAATCTGCGCGACATACACGTGGCCGTACTGCATCGCGAGAGCACCGAGGTCCTTCTTCGGAGTCTCCTTGCCGGCTGAGGCGAACTTCGCGACCGCGCCCCTCGGGGTGGCCTTGGACGCCTGACCGCCGGTGTTGGAGTACACCTCCGTGTCGAGCACCAGCACGTTGACGTTCTCCCCCGAGGCAAGGACGTGGTCGAGGCCGCCATACCCGATGTCGTAGGCCCACCCGTCGCCGCCGATGATCCACACGTCGCTGCGCACCAGGGTGTCGGCGAGGCTCGACAGGTGCCGCGCGACGGGGTCCGGCCCGATCGCATCCAGCCGCTCGCGCAGGCGTACGACGCGCTCCCGCTGTGCGGTAATACCCGCCTCGGCAGACTGGTCGGCCTCAAGGATCTCGCCGGCCAGTTCGGGACCGACCTTGTCAGCGAGGGTGCTGACCAGCTCCCGTGCGGTCGCCCTGCCCTTGTCGGCGCCCAGACGCATGCCCAGACCGAACTCCGCGTTGTCCTCGAACAGGCTGTTGGACCAGGCAGGGCCGCGGCCCTGCGCGTTGCGGCTCCACGGCGTGGTCGGCAGGTTCCCGCCATAGATCGAGGAGCATCCCGTGGCGTTTGCCACGATCATCCGGTCGCCGAAGAGCTGGGTGAGCAGCCGCAGGTATGGCGTCTCGCCGCACCCCTCGCAGGCGCTGGAGAACTCGAACAGCGGCTGGAGCACCTGCGACCCCTTGATGGTGTCGTGCGCGAGCAGCCCCCGGTCCAGCGGCGGGATGGTCTCGGCGAACGCGTAGTTGGCTCGTTCGCGTGCCCGGTGCTCGGCAACCGGCTCCATGTTGAGGGCCTTGTGCCCGACCACGCTCTTGCTGTTGGCCGGACACTGCTCCACACACACCCCGCACCCGGTGCAGTCGTCGGGGGCGACCTGGATGCTCAGCAGGTGCGGGGTGGTCAGCTCGCGGGCGGTGAAGTCCTTGGACTCGAAAGTGTCCGGCGCGCCTTGCAGGGCGTCGGGGGTCAGCACCCGCATCCCCATCGCGTTGTGCGGGCAGACGATCGCGCACTTGCCGCAGTCGATGCAGATGTCCGGGTCCCAGATCGGGATCTCCTGGGCCAGCGCCCGCTTCTCGTACCGGGTCGTCCCGGTCGGGAAGGTTCCGTCCACCGGCAGCGCGCTGACCGGGAGCAGATTCCCCTCGCCGGCCATGATCCGGGCGGTCACCCTGGTCACGAAGTCCGGCGCCCCGACCGGGACCACCTCGTGCAGGGGCGTGGTCGAGGTCACCTGTGCCGGCACGGTGAGCTCGTGCAGCTCGGCCAGGGACGCGTCGATGGCGGCGAGGTTGCGCTCGACGATCTGGTGTCCCCGCCGGCCGTAGCTCTTCTTCACGGCGGCCCGGACCGCGTCGATGGCCTGCTCCTGGGGCAGGATCCCCGAGAGCGCGAAGAAGCACGGCTGCATGACGGTGTTGATCCGCCCTCGAAGGCCGAGGTCACGGGCCACCCGATGCGCGTCGATGACGTGAACCTTCAGGCTCTTCTCGATGATGGCCCGCTGGACCCGCTCGGGAAGCACGTCCCACACCTGGTCGGCCGGGTACGGCGCGTTCAGCAGCACGGTCGCTCCCGGCCGGGCCACGGCAAGGACGTCCGCAGTGGTCAGGAAACCGAACTGGTGGCAGGCGACGAGGTCCGCCTGGTCGATGAGGTACGTCGAGCGGATGGGCTCACGGGAGAACCGCAGGTGCGACACCGTCATCGCCCCGGCCTTCTTCGAGTCGATGACGAAGTAACCCTGGGCGTGCAGGTCGCTGCTGCGGCTGACGATCTTGACGGTGTTCTTGTTGGCGCCGACGGTGCCGTCCGAGCCCAGTCCGTAGAAGACCGCGCGCACGTCGCCGGCCGGCGTGGGCAGCACGAAGTCGGGGTCCGGGCGCACCGACAGATGGGTCACGTCGTCGACAATGCCAACCGTGAACCGGCGACGCGGGGCCTGCGCCGAAAGCTCGTCGAAGACGCCCTTGACCATCGCTGGGGTGAACTCCTTGGACGAGAGCCCGTAGCGGCCACCAGTCACCAGCGGCATTGCCAGAGGCTCTCGCTGTCCCTCTGAGGCGGCTTCAGCCAGCGTCGCCATCACGTCCAGGAAGAGCGGCTCACCATACGACCCGGCCTCCTTGGTGCGGTCCAGGACGGCGATCCGGCGGACGGTGGGCGGCAACGCGGCCACCAGCGCGGCAGCGGGGAACGGCCGGTACAGCCGAACGGTGAGCACGCCCACCCGCTCCCCGCGACGGTTGAGCTCCTCGACGGTCTCCTGGGCGGCGCCCGCCCCAGACCCCATGATCACGATGACCCGGTCGGCCTGCGGGTGCCCGTCATAGTCCACCAGCCGGTAGGCGCGCCCGGTGCGCTCGGCCAGCCGGTCCATCGCATCCTGCACCGCGGCCGGCACCGCGTCGTAGAAGGGGTTGACGGCCTCGCTGGACTGGAAGAAGACATCCGGGTTCTGTGCCGATCCGCGCAGCACCGGGTGCTGGGGGCTCAGCGCCCGTCCGCGGTGGGCCATGACCCCGGTGTCGTCGACCAGGGCCCGCAGGTCGTCCTGCCCCAGCCTGATCACCCC